>CBFGSX010000073.1:0-7043 GCA_965651535.1 uncultured Alphaproteobacteria bacterium
GGCCAAGGCCGTTGTTTTGACGACGGGCACATTTTTGAACGGCATCATCCATCGCGGCGAAAAACAATCCGCAGGCGGCCGTATCGGCGAGGCGCCGACGGTCAAGCTGGCGGAGTCGCTCAAATCCTTCGGCCTGCGGCAGGGGCGTTTGAAAACCGGAACGCCCGCGCGCCTCGACGGCAAGACCATCGACTGGGCGGCCTGCGAGGAACAGCCCGGCGACAATCCGCCCGTGCCGTTTTCCTTCATGACGGACAGCGTCAAAGTGCCGCAAATTTCATGCTATATCACGCATACGACGGATGAAACGCATCGCATCATCCGCGAGAATCTGCATCGCGCGCCCATGTATTCGGGGCAGATCCAAGGGGTCGGCCCGCGCTATTGCCCGTCCATCGAGGACAAGGTCGTGCGCTTTGCCGACAAGGAGCGCCACCAGATTTTCCTCGAGCCCGAAGGCCTCGACGACGACACGGTCTATCCCAACGGCATTTCGACATCGCTGCCCGACGAGGTGCAGGAAGCGATGATCCGTTCCATCCGCGGCCTTGAGAATGTGACCATCCGCGAGCTGGGCTATGCCATCGAATATGATTACGTCGACCCGCGCGAACTGGACGCAAGGCTGGCCGTGAAAGCGGTCGGGGGGCTGTTTTTGGCGGGGCAGATCAACGGCACCACGGGCTATGAAGAAGCGGGGGCGCAGGGGTTGGTCGCGGGGGTGAATGCGGCAATGGCCGCAAAAAACAATACGCAATCCCGGCCCCCGAGCCGGGATCCTTTGGGCGGAGGCATTGCCCAAGGACCCCGCGACGAGCGCGGGGTTGCGGAGGGGTTTGTTCTCGACCGCGCCTCGTCCTATATTGGGGTGATGATCGACGACCTGATCACGCGTGGCGCGCCCGAGCCGTACCGGATGTTCACCAGCCGCGCGGAATACCGCCTGAAATTGCGCGCCGACAATGCCGATCAGCGTTTGACTCCCTTGGGGATCGCAGTAGGCGTGGTGGGCGAGGCCCGCCGTTCCACGTGGAACAAAAAATCCGAGGCGCTGGAAAATGCCCGCCGCCTGATGGCGGAGTCGAAGGCCACGCCGAAAACGCTCGAGAAGCATGGGCTGTCCGTCAATCAGGACGGGGTCTGGCGTTCGGCCCATGATTTGCTGGGCTTCCCCGATATGAGCCTCGAGCGTCTGGCCGCGATATGGCCGGAATTGGGCGGGTTTGCGCCCGAGATTGCCGAACAGGTCACCATCGACGCCAAATATGCCGGGTATCTCGACCGGCAGGATGCGGATATTGCGGCCTTCCGCAAGGATGAGGGGCTGGCCCTGTCCGAGGGTCTGGACTATGCCGCGATTCCATCCCTGTCCACGGAAATCCGCAATAAGCTGGCGGCGGCAAAACCCGCCACGCTTGGCGCGGCCAGCCGTATTCCGGGCGTGACCCCGGCGGCGTTGACGGCCCTGTTGCGCCATGTCCGTAACCGCAATAAAGCGGCCTGACATGACCCCGGAAACCGCCCGTAAGCTGTCCGATCTGGGTGCATCGGAGCAGGCTATTGAAAAACTTAAAAAATATACGGAATTGCTTGAAAAATGGCAAAAAGCCATCAATCTGGTTGCGCCTTCGACCCTGGGCGATCTCTGGGGACGGCATATTCTGGACAGCGCGCAACTTTACCCCATCATTCGCAATGCTTGCGCAAGCGAGGGTTTCGATGGCTCTGGGCGAATTATCGACCTTGGCTCCGGCGGCGGGCTGCCGGGGATTGTTCTGGCGGCGATGGGGGTCGAGCATATCACCCTGATCGAATCCGATACGCGCAAATGCGTTTTTCTTTCGGAAACGGCCCGTGCGTTGGGGTTGGATAACGTGACCGTTCTGAACAAGCGGATTGAGTCCGTGGACCCCGGATCAAGTCCGGGGTTGCGGGCGGGGGTGATTACGGCGCGTGCGCTGGCACCCCTGAAAACGCTTGTAGAATGGGCCTCTCCGATGTTGTTGGAGGGGGGCATGATGGTCTTTCCCAAGGGAGAAACATGGGCGGGTGAAGTCGCCGATCTGGGCGGGGCGTTTCACGTGGAACACCACCCCAGTATGACGGATGCACGGGCGAGGGTTGTCGTGCTGAAGAAAAAGGGTTGAACCGCAGAGCTAAACAGAGATAGACAGAGTTCTTTTGTCTTCTCTGCCGCGTAGCGGCTTGAAAATACAGACCTAATGTTTATTGTGGTATTTGAGCGCGCTTCGCGCATTTTCCGTTATTGCGGGACGCTCTGTCTATCTCTGTTTAGCTCTGCGGTTCAAATTCTTCCTTGACAGAATTAAAATTCGGATTCATCATATGAATTAACAAAAGATTAACACCCACCCCAGAAAGCAAGTTAATCGTATGAATTCAAATACTTACCAAAGTTCTCCCGAAGCCACACCCGTTTTCCCCCTGACCAGCCGCAATTTCAAGGGCCGGATCATCGCCATCGCCAACCAAAAGGGCGGCGTCGGCAAGACCACCACGACAATCAACCTCGCCACCGCTTTGGCCGCCTGCGGAAAAAAAGTGCTGGTCATGGATTTCGATCCGCAGGGCAATGCCTCGACGGGTTTGGGTCTCGACAAGTCGGAGCGCCAACAAGGCACATACGAAGTCTTGTTCGGCGAAAAATCGCTCGAGGATGTCGCCAACAAAACCAAAGTGCCGCTTTTGTATATCGCGCCAGCCTCGGTGCATCTCGCCGGCGCGGAGATCGAACTGGTCAACAGCGAGAACCGCGAGTTTCGTTTGAAACACGCCATCGAGAACAACACGATGGACCTCGATTACATTTTGATCGATTGCCCGCCGAGCCTGAATTTGCTGACGTTGAACGCGCTGGTGGCAAGCGACGCCGTGCTTGTTCCGCTTCAGGCGGAATTTTATGCGCTTGAAGGTCTGAGCCATCTGGTGAAAACGATCGAGCGTGTGCGCCGCGCTTTCAATCCGCATCTGGAATTGCAAGGCGTCGTCTTGACGATGGTTGATCGTCGCAATTCGCTGTCCGGTTCCGTCGAAGCGGATGTGCGTGAATTTTTTGGCGACAAGGTTTATCAAACCGTGATCCCGCGCAACGTACGCGTGTCCGAGGCGCCGTCGCATGGTTTGCCCGTTTTGGTCTATGACATGAAGTGCCCCGGCAGTCAGGCCTATATCTCGCTGGCCTCCGAAGTGATCAAACGCGAGAAAAAAATCGCCAGCGGTCTTTTGACCCAACAAAAAGCAGCATAGGAGTTTTTTATTTTTGAAACGCAGAGCTAGACAGAGACAGACAGAGTTTGTTTGATCTCCCGGCCCGAAAGCGCCCGTCTCGTATGTACCGTGATACTTGGTGCACTTCGTGCATTTTCCGTTATTGCGGGACGCCCTGTTTACCTCTGTCTAGCTCTGCGTTTCAAAAATAAATGAAAAAGGTGAAAAGATGACAGCAGATAAAAGACAACCCTTGGGTCGCGGATTGAACGCGCTGTTCGGCGACGAGGAAAGCGCGCCATACGGCGTCACATTGGCCGAGAGGCCGGAAACGACGGGAAAAGCCGCTACAGGACGCGCTTCGACGCGTCTGGCGGTTGCGGCGCTCGCGCCCAGCGAGTTTCAACCGCGCCGCGTTTTTTCCGAGGAGGCGCTGGACGAGCTGGCGACCTCGTTGAAACAGCACGGCATGGTGCAGCCCATCGTCGTCCGGCCCAAAGCGGGCGAGGCGGGCAAATACGAGATCATCGCCGGGGAACGCCGTTGGCGCGCCGCGCAGAAAGTGCCGATGCACGATGTGCCGGTCATCATTCAGGAGATCGACGACAAGACGGCTTTGGAGATTGCGCTGATCGAGAATCTCCAGCGCGCCGATCTCAATCCGCTCGAGGAGGCGCGCGCCTATCAGCGCCTGATCGACGAGTATCAATATAAACAGGATCAACTGGCCACCGTGCTGGGCAAGTCGCGCTCGCATATCTCGAATTTGATGCGCCTGTTGACGCTGCCCGAAAAAGTGCAGGTCAAGTTGATGGAAGGCGCGATCACCATGGGTCATGCCCGCGCGCTGATTACGGCGGAAAATCCGGTCGCGCTGGCCGAGGCGATCATCAAAAATGACTTGAGTGTCCGTGACGCGGAAAAACTGGCGTCGAAAATGAAGAACCGCAAGGAGGGCACGCCGGAAAAAATCGCCAAGGCCATCGCCAATGCGAACACCAAGCCCGCCCACAAGGACGCGGATATTCGCGCGCTGGAGCAGAACCTGTCGTCCATTTTAGGCCTCGGCGTCTCGGTTGACCCGACCGGCCCCGGCAAAGGCAAGCTGGTCATTGAATACCAAAACCTCGACCAGCTCGACGACGTGCTGCGCCGTCTGAGCCGCTAAGAAAATACTTGCATGGAGGCGGGGCGAGGGACTATAAACGCGCCCCCGGTGTGACACAGATAAACCAAGGAGGTGCGTGATGGCGTTTTTTCAAAAAAACAAAAAAAGACAGGCCCTCTTGGATTTTATGACGGCGATGAAGGATATTGCCGCGCGCGCCCAAAGCCCCGATCTGACCGGTAAAAACGATCCGCAGGCGTTGCTCCACTATTTGCATGAATCGTGTTATATGTTCGGAAAGGTTCACAAGTGCCGCGTTTCGGATGACGAGGTCATGAAAGTGGTTTGTGACGCCGTCGACAAGACGCTGGAGGTCTATCACAAGGAAGACGGCCTGATCGGGGCGACGAAAATAACGAATATTCTCAGTGTTCAGGGCAAGAAACCCGTTCCCGGATATGATCTGGAAAAGGTGGTCCAGCGCCATAAAGAAAAAATACAACCTTTTCCGGAGTTCTAAAAAAGCTGTAGTGTCGCAGCTTCCTCCGTTCTGGGCCCCTCGGGTCAAGCCCGAAGGCCCCAGAGAGTAGAAGATTCTCAGACTGCGACACGACCAAAAAAGCTTGACAGGCGACGCCATTGCATTAGGGTGCGCCCATCGATTCCTCCGGCCTTGGACACGCCCATGATGTCTGTGCCCCCTGTCCGTTCCTTCCGTCGCAAGACGGCGACGAAACGACAGGGAAAGAGTGTGCCGGATGAAGCGCTGAGCCAAATCAAAACAGATCTCCTTTTTCACATTGCGAAAGCCGGACGTTATCTTTCCGGCGAGGAAACGCCGCGCGACTACAAAAACACGGGCGTGCCCTTGAACCATTTATGGTTTTGCGCCGATCGCCTGAAGCACGTCAATCGCGGCATTCGCGGCGAGGGGCTGAAGAAATCCATGGCCGAGGTGATGGGTGGACTTCTGGCGCGGCATGTCAACACGGGCGAAAAGGTCGCGTGGGCGACATACGAAACGTTGAGCTTTGTCAATCGTGATATTCGCGATCAGTGGCGGATTTATCCGGAAGCGTTTCATCTGCATCAGGCAAAGGGATTCCGCATGGCGACGCGCCTGATGCCGCAGGCTATGCGGGAAAACGCCGTGCTGTCCGCATCCGGAAATGTTTATTTCGGCGCGCAAACCGAAAATTTGGGCTTTCCAATGGCCGTGCGCGGCAAAAAGGGAGAAGACCTTTATGTCGTCGGCGGTTTTTCAGGAGGCTATAACGCGCTGCACGACGAATTGGCGCGCGTGACGGACCGCGACCAGATTCGGGCTGTGACGCTTTTTGCCGATACCGCCCGCACGATTTTCCGTACCACCGACCCCAAAAAAAGCGTCGCGCTTACACACGCCGCGTTCAACATAACGAAAGGCCCGCTATGACCCGTAATCCCATCACATCGGAAGACCTGCCGACCCATGCGATCGAAGACGTTGTCCTCGGTGGGTTCAATTTTGATTTGAACAAGATCGCGAGAAAAGCGGCAAAGGGCAAGAAATCCCCCCAAAAACTATGGGGGAGGCTGGCTTTTTCCTGTGCGGAATACCAGGGGTTGCGCCAGAATTTTCCAAACCGAAAAGAAGATAAAAGGGAAAAGGAACGCACCGGCGCGCGCCTTTACGCGCTGGCCGAAGAATTGATCGCGCGCCATCCCGACGGCGTTTCGGTCAACGCCACCCGGATGATGATCATCGGCAAGGTCGAGCCGTCCTGTTTTTCCCTGTTCAAAAAATATCCCGAGAAGTTCGTTCAAAAAGGAAACAACGCGGCGTTGACCGCGGCGATGCCGCCCGAAGTGGCGCGGCAGCAGGGGCTTTCCGCCTCCGGTGATTTCTTTGTGGGCGCCACGATTTCCGCCGGAAAGAACAGGGTAGTGACGCCCTTGGCGACGTGCGATGCGGGCGGGCTTGTTTTTCTGATCGACACATTCAAGGGAAACGCCGAGGATGTGGCGGATTTTCTCAAGTGGAAAAATTGTTTTGCAAAAAAAGAAGAGTGTCTCGCTTTTGCCGCGCAGGCCGCCGCGATGCTTGATCTTCCGCTCCCCCCCGTTTGCCGCTTGGTTGAAGAAAAACCCCTTGTCGCCTAAGCTGGCAGAAAAGAGGTTTTTCATGTCCCGTCATTTTGTTTTGTCGCTTGCGCTGGCTTTGCTAACGGGCGCTTGCGGGATTTTTGCGCCGCCCGCGCCGCGCCACGCCGAAAAAGCGGCCCAGATGACGCTGACCCCCGTTTCCTTTGCCGAACTGCCCGGCTGGAGCGAAGACGAAGCCGAAAGTGCGCTGTTTGCGTTCGGAAAATCCTGTGCCGTCATGACGCGCCGCGCCCCGGAGGCGTTGGTTGCGCCCAGGGAAATCGGCGGCACGATTGCGAACTGGGCGGCGGCTTGCGCGCAGATTCCCGAAGATGTGCGCGCCGCGCAGGAGTTTTTTGAAACGCATTTCACGCCTTACCGCCTTGATACGCCTCTGGGCGACGAAGGGATGGTGACGGGATATTACGAAGCGCAGCTGAACGGCGCGCGCGAAAAGACGGAAATTTACAACGTGCCGCTTTATAAACGCCCCGACGATCTGGTGATGGTCGAGCTGGGCGATTTTCGCGAACACCTCAAGGGCGAGCGCATTGCGGGTCGCGTGGTGGCAGGCGGTCGGCTC
>CBFGSX010000074.1:0-7030 GCA_965651535.1 uncultured Alphaproteobacteria bacterium
GTTACGATGATGAAAGGCAAGATTCACCGCGCCACGGTGACCCAGGCCGATTTGCACTATGAAGGCTCGATCACCGTCGACCGCGATTTGCTGGATGCCGCCGGGATTTTGATCAATGAACAGGTGGATGTGCTCAACATTACCAACGGCGTGCGTTTTACGACCTATGCCATCGAGGGGGCGCGCGGCACGGGCGTGATCGGCGTCAACGGTGCGGCGGCGCGCCTTGTGCAGGCGGGCGATCTGGTGATTATCTGCGCTTATGCTGCGATGCCCGAGGAAATCGCCAAGACGTTCCAGCCGCGCGTTGTGCTGGTGGGCGAGGGGAATGCGATCACATCCGGTAATAAAAAAGCGGCGTGACGTTTTTTAACCGCAAGAAACGCAAAGCACGCAAAGACTGTCTCAAAAATCGTCGTATCTCCTCCTGTCATCCCCGCGAAGGCGGGGATCCAGCGGCACAGTGCAAACGATTTCAACTGGATTCCCGCTTTTGCGGGAATGACGAATGGAAAGAAATCTTTGCGCTCTTGGCGTTCTTTTTACCGCAGAGGACGCAGAGAAACACAGAGGGTCGCAGAGCGTTCCGCTATAACGGCTTATCCTCAATAAACCCTCTCCTGTTGGGAGAGGGTGGCGAGCGGTGAGCGAGCGGGTGAGGGTTTTCGTACTCTCAGAATAGATCGTAACCCCTCACCCCATCCCTCTCCCGGAGGGAGAGGGGGTAGCGCAGATTGACGGATTGCGGTTCTATGATAGGCTGAAAGAACGGCAGACATGTCCGCCTCCTCGAATGATGCAAAATGAAAAATTTTGGCTATTTTAGCTAAAATAAGTTAAGTTCCACGCGCGAGCATCTTGAATGGAGCGTGGTGCCGATCGGCCACAATGATACCATAAAAAAGAAAGATTTCGCCCTGAAATCCGCCTTTTAAGCATTATTATTATGAAAATATAATTGACTCGGCGCGGGAATTGCACTAGCATCCGCAACGTCAATTGGAACGTGAGGAACCCATGACCATGTCCCGCTATTATATCGCAGTTTTCCTGCTCAGTCTTTTGAATGTGACGGCCTATGCCGCCAATCAGGGCGACGCCATTCCGGCCGTCATCGCCGAGGCGCTCAACGATGCCGCCGCCACGGGCAACCCGCTCGTCGTCGAAGCGGTTTCAGATCGCATGGCAACGCTTTTCCCGTCGATGAAGGCGGGTATCGCGCAATACGCCAAAGAGATCGCAACGCCGGCCGCGGCGGTGATGGCGGCCGTTTCCGAAATGGACACGGATGATGCCCCGATCGTGATCGGTCTGGATATGTTCGGACGCAAAAGCGCAGCCGAATCCGAAGCCGCTTTGACCGCCGCCGAGCTGAACGATTTGGCCGTCGGCGCGGGCGAATTCACGATGGAAAATTAACCATTCATTAAGTTTAACGGAAAATCGCCCCTTTGCGCCGCCAAGGGGCTTTTTTCGGGCTTGACATGATACCCTATGGGGGTATATGATGGGAGCTATGCTGAAAACTGACAATGCCCCAACTTTATATAAATCCGTATCCCCGAGCGCAGTCGAGGGGTCTCCCTTGAAACAATCGAGACCCCTCCACGTTGGTCGGGGATTCAGGCTGAGTGTGGCTCTTCTGGCTTTCGCCACGATAGCGGTAATGGGAGTCGGGGCCGAGGCGCGGCCCGTTTCCTATCCCGGCGGCTGGACCGTGATTACCGAGCATGATAGCGGCAACAACAACGCATTGGTGCATTACACGATCAACCGTTTCACGTCGGTCGGCTATCGCCTCGATCACGACCGCGAAACCGACAGGACTTTTCACGGCATTCAAATGAACAATCTGCTCAAGCGTTGGAACAATCCCGATAGTCAGGCGAATATCTATCTCAAGACGGCGGCAGGCCTGCGCGCCGGTGAGGCGGAAGGCTTTGCAGGGTTGCAGGCCGATTGGGAGGATCGGCGCTGGATGATCATGTATGAAAACATGGGCATGATCTCGGGCGAGGGTGAGCAACGCAAGTTCCACCAGAATTTCGGTCTTGGCGTTGCGCCCTATGTCGCCGAGTTCGGCGCGCTGCACACATGGGTGATGTTCCATGCCATGCACGAACCCGAAAGCGACAAGAACTGGCAATTCGTGCCGATGCTGCGCTTTTTCAAAGGCCCGGTATTGGTCGGGGCGGGCTATAATGTGACCAATCGCAATCCCGTGGCCAATGCCATGATACGCTTTTAACAACGGAGAAAGACAATGAAGAAAATCCTGCTCTGCGCGACTGCTTTGATGCTGGCGATGCCCTTTGCGGCGATGGCCCAGCACGACCACGATCACAGCGGCCCGACGGAATTCGCCGACAAACAGCATGACGGCCCCGTCATCCATGTTGCAGTCAACGGCATGGTGTGCGATTTCTGCGCGCAGTCCTTGGTGAAAACCTTCAAGAAGAACGCCGCCGTGTCGGATATCGACGTATCGCTCGAGAAAAAACTGGTGACGATCTATCTGAACAAGGGCGCGTCTCTGGACGACGCCGTCATCAAGGAAACCGTGATCGATGCCGGTTACGCGATGGAAGGCATTCACCGTATGCCGGTCGTGGCGAAAAAAGAATAGCGCATGAAGGCGGAGTCGAAACTTCCGGCGCTCCTGTCGATCTTCACCAGCTCGGGGACGCTGATCTGTTGCGCGCTTCCGGCTTTGCTGGTGACGCTGGGGCTGGGGGCGACGCTGGGGTCGCTGGTCACGCTATTTCCGCAGCTGCGCTGGCTGACGCTGCACAAGGTCGAGATATTCTCGATTGCCGCCGTCATGCTGGCCGTGGCGGGCGTGTTCCAGTATCGCGCGCGTTACGCCCCGTGTCCGATCGATCCGGTGCTTGCAAAATCCTGTATGCGGGCGCGGAAAATCAGCCTCGCGCTGTATGTCGTCTCGCTGGCGATTTACGCGGTCGGGTTTTTCTTCGCCTTTCTGGCGGTTCGTTTTTTATAAGAAAGAGGGTGGTATGACCTATGTTGTCAAACGCACATGGAAAGATTATCTGCCGATCGGCGTTGTGTTCGCCGCCGCCTTTGCAGGCGGAACGGCGGTGCATTATCTGGAACTCGAGCGCGGTCTCGACGGATTCATGGTCGCGATCATGGGGATGGTGCTGTTCGTTTTTGCGACGTTCAAGCTGGTGAACATCAAGGGCTTTGCCACCGGACTGCAAAAATACGATCCGCTGGCGCAGCGTTTCATCGGCTATGCGTATTTTGTGCCTTTTCTTGAGATGGGCTTGGGCCTGACTTATCTGGCGCATTTGGACTCGTTCTTTTTCAATGCGGTGCTGCTGGTTTATGCGCTGTATAATGCGGTCACGGTGAAATGGGCCTTGCACAAAGGCCTCGACGTGCGCTGCGCGTGCCTCGGCACAGCGCTGGATCTGCCGCTTTCTTCGGTGACGTTTTACGAGAACGTGTTTATGGCCGCGATGGCGGTCGGAATGATGGTGGTGCATGTCTGATTGTTGCGATATTCACAAACACCCCGATCACGGCAATGAAGTGCCGCGCCTCAACCGCGTCGCGGGACAGATTGACGGCGTGAAAAAAATGATCGCCGAGCGCCGCTATTGCCCCGATATTCTGACGCAGTTGCGCGCCGCGCGTGCGGCGTTGAAAACCGTCGAGGCCGCTATTTTGGAGAGCCATCTCAATGCCTGCGTCGCTGCCGCGATGGAGGAGGGCGATTCCAAAGGCGTCGAGGCGAAACTTGCGGAAATTCGTGCCATTTTCAAACGCTTCGAGGATTGAAAAAATAGCAATATTTCAATTCGAAAAGCTTCCCCCTCTCTGGGGCCTTCGGGCTTGACCCGAAGGTCCATTCTTTCAGTGCCATGGACCCTCGGATCGGGGTCCGAGGGACCCAGTAGGTGGGGGGCATTCGCCAGCCTTGACAAGACCTGTTCTAATTGATAATGATTATCAATACTAATTCAGAGGGGTGTTCTCATGTGCAAGACGGGTGAAAAAATCGTCGCCGCGCTTCAACAAAACGGCAAGGAAGTAAGCCTGCCGGAATGCGGCAAGGGTGAGGGGAAATGCAAAGGCGCGTGCCGCGCGATGCTCAAGATGTTCGAGCAAAACGTGCAACCGACAACGCTTGCGCCGCCGCCCGTCCAACCGGACGCGGCGCGCCTGTAAGATCGCAGGCGATCATTTCGGCCATCAAAAGCGCGAACTGAATCCCGTGCGAGCCCAGCGCTCCCAGTACATATTCACCGTCGTTGATTTTTCCGCATAGCGGAAAGCGGTCGCGCGAGGCCGTTCGTATTTGCGCCCATTCTTCGGCGATTGGCGCGTCGATTTTTTGCCCGAGGATTTTTTCGGCGGCTTCGATATTGCTTTGCGTGTCTTGCGCCTTGATTTCGGGATTGTCGTTGTTCTGCTCGAAACTCGCGCCCAAAGCCCATAAATCGTTGGTCGGCGCGATATAATGCCCGAACATGACGGGGCATCTCAAGGCCTGCGGCGCGCGGATATACGTTACCTGTCCGCGCACGGCTTGCAGGGGAAATTTCTCGCGCAAGGCAAGCCCGGTTGCGAATATTGCAATATCGGATGGATGCTCGCTTTCGCAAGCATTGCGGGATAACGCGTAACCCTTGCGCAAGCGAGAGTGCAGCAATGAAGAAACAAACTTCTTCGTATTTACCGTTACCGCGTCCGCGTAGAACAACCCGTCATGGCCGAGCGCGACGCCGCAGATCTTTTCCGTGTCGGCGGCAGGTATCCATTGCATATGCGGTTCCAGCCATGCGTTGCGTTCAAGAAAATTGCGCAGCCGCGTTTCTTTTTCCGCGTCATGCGCCAAATGCAACGCGCCGCACGGGTTGAAATCGCATTCGGGCGTATCGGATAAAATATGCCGTGCGAAACTGAAAGCGGCGGCTCCCGCATCGTTGCGCGGATTGTCCTGCGCCTCGAGTTTCGGATTGAGCAGCCCGAGGCGGTTCGACGATGCGCCGCTTGCCGCGCCGTTGGGATCGATGATATTTGTTTCGACGCCGCGCCGCGTGAGACAATGATGCAGCGCCGCGCCGCCGAGGCCCGCGCCGTAAATCGTCACGGCTAACGTAGGTTTTTCCGTGCGTTTTTTATCCGAGCGGAAAACGCCGGTGATGCGGTGGCGTTTATGGCCGTGGCCTTCGGCGCGTGCTATTTTGAACCCGACATCTTCCAAAGCGCGCCGCACTTCTCCCGCGGCGGTAAAGCTGCCCAGCGTGGTGCCGTCGACGCTCAGCCGCGCCATCTGCGCGAATAATTCGCCGCGCCACATTTCGACGTTTTTTGCGGGCGAAAACCCGTCCAAAAACCACGCGTCAATCTCGGTATCCAATTCTTCCAGCCCGCGCAAGGCCTCGTCGAAAATCAAAGTCAACGTCACGCGCGGCGTGACATGGCGGCGGTGAAAGCCGGGAATGCGCAGCGGATAAACTTCAAGCATCCGGTCGATGTATTTTTTACCGATCGCGCCGCGCCAATTCCCCAGCGCGCGCGTCAGATCGTCCTTGTGCAAAGGGAATTGCTCGACGGAAATGAAATCGAGGCGTTGGCCGTCTTGGGCCGTTTCCTCGAACATCTTCCACGCCGCCAGAAAATTCAGCCCCGTGCCGAAACCCGTCTCGGCGACGGTGAATTGCCGCCGCCTGCGCCAGTTTTCGGGCAGGGTGTTGCCGCCCAGAAACACGGTTTGCGTTTCGGCCAGCCCGTCGGCGCGGGAGAAGTAAACATCGCCGAAACCTTGGGAAAACGGCACGTTTCCGTCCTGCCAGACAAGGGATGGATTCCCGATGCGGCTCATGGCATACTCCGCGCAGCATGAGCCAGACTGCCGCCAAAATCGACACGCCGGACGCCGCTTCGGTGAAGCTGCATCCCGAATGGCTGGCGGTCGTGGGCGACGAGTTTCATAAGCCCTACATGACCCAATTAAAAGCCTTTCTGCAACAGGAAAAAGCGGCGGGGAAGGTGGTCTATCCCAAGGGCGCGGAGATTTTCAACGCGCTGGACACCACGCCGTTCTCCAGCGTCAAGGTCGTCATTCTGGGGCAAGACCCGTATCACGGCCCCGATCAGGCCCACGGGCTGTGCTTTTCCGTGCGCCGCGGCATCGACAAGCCTCCCAGCCTTGTGAATATCTATAAAGAGATCGAAGATGATTGCGGCATAAAAATGCCCGCCCATGGTGATCTGACCGGATGGGCGAAACAGGGCGTGTTGCTGTTGAACGCGACTCTGACGGTGCGGCAATTCAATGCCGGGTCGCATCAGGGCAAAGGCTGGGAAGAATTTACCGATGCGGCAATCCGTGCTGTCAACGACCGCCACGAAAATATCGTCTTCATGCTGTGGGGCTCTTACGCGCAGAAAAAAGGCGCGTTCATCGACCGCAAGAAACATCTGGTGCTGCAAGCGCCGCACCCGTCGCCTTTGTCTTCCTATCGCGGGTTTTTCGGCTGCAAGCATTTTTCACAGGCCAACAAATATTTGATCGCGCAAGGTCGCGCACCGATCGCATGGGAGAATCTTGATGTCTAGAAAACTGATTGCTTTCGATTTCGACGGGACGCTGGTGGACTCGCACACGACCTATACCGAGGCGTTGAAGGAATTTTCCGAAAGTCGTGGCCTGCCGTGGGATACCGATAAGATGGCCATCGGCTATATCGATCCGCTGAAATACGATCTGGGATGGGGCGTTCCGCTCGAGGCACAGCCCGCGATTTTCGACGAGATGAATGATTTTTATTTCGGCGAGCAGAACAATAAGGGACGATTTTTGCCGACGGTATTCGACGGCACCGAAGACGTTCTGGCGGCGTTGAGCGAATCCTATGAGCTGGCGATCGTGACGGCGCGCGAGCGAAAATCCCTGTTGATGGTGCTGGAGCGTTACGGTCTGACGCGTTATTTCCCGCATTACCGCAGTTTTTGCTGCGCCAAGGAACGCGGCTATGCGATCAAGCCCGCGCCGGAT
>CBFGSX010000075.1:0-6890 GCA_965651535.1 uncultured Alphaproteobacteria bacterium
GTCACGCTTGTTTTCCCTGAAAGGCTCGACGATCTGCGTGCCGTCCGGCTCGCGCGTATTCACCGGGCCTTCCAGATCGCCGTTCTTATAATAGCCTTGCTGTGCAACTTCATGGACGATCTGCCCGTCTTTCGGCACGAAACGATAGACAATGAAAAACCCGTCCCGCTCCACATGGCTGTTGACCGTGTAACAAGCCAGCTTTCTTCCCGGCGCGCGAACGGCGTCGAGTTTGTCGGCAATTTCCAAAAGATTGAGCTGACCGAAAGTCGAAAGTGAATATTCCGCCGCGTGAATCGGGGGATGAGCGAAACTTGCGCCCGAGTCACTGGCGATAGAATGCTCAATGATTGCGTTTTCGGTCATAAATAAGCCTCTTATTTCAAAAAGATTACAGATTGAACAATTATATTATAATAATAATTTCAATAGTGCAACATTATTTTTGCCGATGGCTGGCTTTAGGGGCGTTATCCTGCTACAATAGAAGCTGGCCTGTTAACCCTTTTCGGCTGGACTTATTAACATAACTTAATTATGGTGTGGCCGTATGTGCGCTCAGAAGACTTCTTTGGCTCCATCCCCTGCTGCCGCCGGACCCGATCTGGCTTCGGCGCGCGAGACGCTGCGCCTTGAATCCGACGCCTTGCTACAACAGGCCGAGGCCTTGGATACCGATTTTCTTGCTGTGCTGGATGTGCTTGAAAAATTGCCGGGCCGTTTGATTGTCTCCGGTATGGGCAAGGCCGGTCATGTCGCCAAAAAAGTCACTGCCACCTTCGCCTCGACCGGCACCCCGGCCAATTTTGTCCACCCCGCCGAGGCCAGTCACGGCGATCTGGGGATGATCACCGAGCGTGATGCGGTGCTGTTGATGTCGAAAAGCGGCGAGAGTGCCGAGCTGCGCGACCTGATTAATTACTGCAAGCGCTTCGGCATTCCGCTGATCGCGATGACGATGAACCCCGATTCCACGCTGGGCCGTCAGGCCGATTATTTGTTACGGCTGGTTGAGATTGCCGAGGCCTGTCCAAACCAACAGGCGCCGACCACCTCCACGATCCTGATGATGGGACTGGGCGACGCGTTGTCGGTGGCGTTGATGAAGCGTCGCGGTTTTTCTGCGACCGACTTTCGCCAATATCATCCGGGCGGCAAGCTGGGCGGGAAATTATTGTCCGTCGAAAGCGTGATGCACAAGGGCGATGCCCTGCCAATCGTTTCCTATGCGGCGATGGTATCCGAAGCCCAGGCCGTGATGTCCGAGCATAATTTCGGTTGCGCCATTGTTGTCGACGACAAGGGCGAGCTGGCCGGATTCCTTTCCGATGGCGATATCCGCCGCCATCTTTCGCCCATTCTGTCGACTTTGCCGGTTGCAAAAATCATGGGCCGCAACCCTTATACCATTCCGCATGATGCGCTGTGCGCCGCCGCCATCGCCGTCATGAACCAGCACGATATCACGCAGCTGATCGTTGTGGACGGCAAGAAACCTGTCGGGTTGGCGCGTCTGCATGACATTCTGCGCGCCGGGGTGATGTGATGCTGGAACGGCACACGCTTCGCGTGAAATTTCTGCGCGGCATTCTTCCCGTGTTCGCTGTTTTGGGCCTGATTGGCGTGATTGCCTGGCCGATTCTTGTCGATATTCGTGAAAATGTCCGCGCGGCGCAAGGCGCGTTGGCGTTGACAGCCGAGGAAGTCTCGCTGGCGATGCCGTCGGCCGGACAGCCTGCGCAGCTTCAGGTCACGAAGCCCGAATTTACCGGCCTGACTACAAGCGGCCAACCGTATACCGTCACGGCGGATCGCGTGCTGCAAGGTTTGAAAATGGATGTGCCGATGACGCTCGATCGCCCGCAAGCGGTGGTAACGCTTGATGCAAAAAAATCGCTGAGCGCGGCACTCGAGGCGCAAAGCGGGGTGTATGATCCCAAGGCCCAGACCCTGCAACTTGAAAACGCGGTGACGTTGACCCATAGCGACGGCTATCGGCTCGATATGCAGGATCTGTCGGTCGATCTGAAATCCGGCCATGCCATGACGCAAACTCCCGTCCTTGGTCGTGGGCCGCTGGGCGTGCTTGAGGGGCAAAAACTCGAGTTGCGCGACCATGGCCGTCATATTATCCTGCACGGCAAGAGCAAGCTCGTGCTGACCCCCAAGAAATCAGGCTGATTTTTCCCCGTGCGTTTTCTGTCCGTCCTTTTCGTTCTTTTATCCGTTCCGGCCTTTGCGCAGGTGACGGTATCGTCGGACAAGCCGGTGGCGATCGAGGCGTCCGGCCAGCTGGAATGGTTGCGCGAGGAAAACACATACCGTGCCACGGGCGATGTTGTGATTTCTCAGGGCGACACCACCCTCAAGGGCGACGCCGCCCAGGCGCAATATGATCCGGTCAAAGGTCCCAGCGCGCTGACGATCATCACCGTGACGGGCAATGTCGTCATCGCTGACAAAGGCAATATTATCACGGCCGACAGCGCTTCATACGATACGCGCAGCGAAACCTTGACCCTGCGCGGGAAGAATGTGACGGTCAAGTCGGACAAGGCGACCGTCACCGCGCAAAACGGCATGGATTATTTCGCCCGCGAGCGCAAGGCCGAGGCCCGAGGCCGCGCCGAGGCGATGCAGGACAACAAGTCGATCAAGGCCGACACGATCACCGCATGGTTCTCGGAAAAAGGGAATAATCTTGAAAAAGCCGAGGCGCGCGGCAATGTCGTTGTCACGCAAAAAACCGCCAAGGGCACCGATATCGCGCAAAGCCAGTTCGCGCAATACGATCTGATCGGCGAACGCATCATCCTCAAGGGCGACGTCAAGCTGACCCAGGGTCAAAACCATATGCAGGGCGACAGCGCCACGCTCGACATGAAGACGGGCGTTGCGACGCTGGCGAATAATCCGCAAAGCGGTGCGCGCGTGCGCGCGATCTTCACGCCGGGCGGTGACAACCCCTTGCCTTCGGTGGAGGCGTCCGTGCCGATGGTGCCCGCCAAACAAAATCCGCAAATGCTCTATCAGGTAGGCAGCCCATGAGCAATATCCGCCCCCTGCACCGGGTTGAAAGCGACGCGCCGCAAGGCGCGGGACTCGAGATCCGCAACCTTGCCAAGCATTACAACAAGCGTCCCGTCGTCCGCGACGTGTCGCTGCGCCTGAAGCGCGGCGAGGCGGTCGGATTGCTGGGGCCCAACGGCGCGGGGAAAACGACGTGCTTTTACATGATCTCGGGACTGATCCGTCCGAATGCGGGAAAAATTCTGCTCGACGATCAGGACATTACCTTTTTGCCCATGTATCGGCGCGCGCGGCTGGGGATCGGCTATCTGCCGCAGGAAATGTCCATCTTCCGCGGCCTGACCGTCGAAGAAAACATTCTGGCCGTGCTGCAAGCCGTCGAGGACGACTCCACGCGCCGCGAACAACAGCTTGAAAACCTGTTGGCGGAATTTTCGATCACGCATTTGCGCTATTCCCCTGCCCAGGCCTTGTCGGGCGGCGAACGCCGCCGCGTCGAGATTGCGCGCGCGCTGGCGGCGCAACCCGAATTCATCCTGCTCGATGAACCGTTGGCCGGGATCGACCCGATCGCGGTCAGCGATATTCGTTCTCTGATTGTACATCTCAAGGAACGCGGGATCGGCGTGCTGATCACCGATCACAATGTCCGCGACACGCTCGAGATCGTCGACCGCGCCTATATTCTGCACGGCGGACAGGTTCTGATGGAAGGCTCGCCCGCCGACATCATCGGCAACAAGGATGTGCGCCGCGTTTATCTCGGCGATAAATTCAAAATCTAGTAAAAACCTACGCCACCCGCATAACCGGGTTTTGGCCGGACGGCGTGTCCCACAGCGTCGGCGTCTCGCGCAGCGCATGGATCGCATAGGCCACGGCGTGCGGGAACTTGTTCTTTTCAAAAGTGTGGTCGGCTTTGTCGATCACGCGAAGCGTCACATCCTTGGCATTGGTCATGCAAGACGCCAGTTCTTCGATCGCGCCGACGGAGGCATATTGATCCCGGGTGCCGTGGATAAGCGTCACCGGACGGGTGATCCGGGCGGCATTTTTCGCCAGATCGATCTGTTTGCTTTGGTCATACAGATCATAGGCGATGCTCTGCCATGTGCCGACAATTTTCTGGGGGACAACGCCCATCTTTTTCCACGCCGCCTTGACGATCTCGCATCCGGCCAGCTTGAACCCGATCAAACCCTCCCACGGGCCAAGCAGATCGGGCACGGTCGATTTTAAGATCATATGCTGGAACGGCGTCTCGTCGAAGCTGGCGGCGACATTGATGGCCGTATAGGCGCCGAAGCTGGCCGCGACAACGGCGCGTCGCGTGTGATCCAGTTCGGGATGTTTTTTCTCGAGATGATCCAGAAAGCACAGCGTATCGTTGATGGCGCGATACGGCGTCAGGTGGCGTGTTTTGACCTTGCGGAGGTCTGCGCAAGCGCCGGTCATGTTGAACGATACTGCTGCAAGGCCTTCTCGGACAATGAAAGGGGCGCTATTCGCGATATAGGGGCTGTTGAAGCAACCGGAAAATCCGTGCATCTGGAGGCAATAGGGATGCGGGCGACCATGGGGCGGATCTTGAGGCAGCGTGACGCGATACGACAAGGTGTCGCCGACTTCGTTTTGATACTGATGCTCCGTCTGCAGCATCCACACCCCTATGGTTATTCGTTATGGATAGAGTAGCGTGTCTTTATCCCGTTTTCCACAACTTTATGTCGTTTTTTCGCTTTTGCAGCATAGAAAATTCTATTTACCCAACACATGAAGCCCGGCACAGAAACGCGCATAGGATTCCGTGGCCTGCGTTACATCCTTTTCATGGTCGTCCAGAATTTTGTGCCAGGACGGGTGGCGGGTCACGCCTTGTCCGGTTTTCAGATGCCGCAGATAATAACCGCAGGCCTCGCGCAGAAAGCGGGAGGAGGGGATATCGTCACGGCGGGTCGGCGGGGCGGTTTCTTTCTTCCAGCCACCCGTGACCGGCGCGATGATCTCGTCCCGGTTTTCGGTCATCCAGGCCAGAAGCTCGTTTGAATCGCCCCTGTGCCGGTAATAGGCTTCAACCAGATGATGCAAAGGATGGGCAAGAAAGAGGGCGCCATAAGCCTCCAAGGGCATGACGCGCGGCCGCGGATCGCGCATGACGGTGGCGGCGGCGTGGTCGATGCCGCAAAACTCCACCGCGATGACGGCTTTCGTGTTTTTTCGGATATTCTCCGCAAGGGAGGGTTTGTAATAGCGGGAAATATCGTCCCTCATGTTTTTGGAAAAATTCTGGGTGTAGTAATTCGGCGGGATGAAATCTTCATAGACGGTGGCCATCATTTTGACCCAGCTGGCGGTCGCCTGGAACCCGTTAAGCGTCACAGTGCGGTAAAGTTCGATCAGGCGGTTCTCACGAGAAGACATGGCAAAGGATCGGGGTTTCCGTTATGGCGGGAGCGTTTATAATGGGAATATAGGGGCAGAATATGATTATGTCTATAAGAAAAACGGTTCTTTTTATTCTACTGGCGGCGCTGGCGGCGTTTCCGGCGCGCGCGCAAGGCATTATCCGCGACGCCGAGATCGAGACCGATCTGCGCCTTATCGCCGACCCCATCTTCGAGGCGGCAGGCCTTAACCCGTCGCAGGTGCGGATCGTCGTGATCGGCGACGACACGGTCAACGCCTTTGTCGCGGGCGGGCAGAATCTTTTTCTTTATACCGGCCTGATCCTCAAGGCGGAAAATGTCGGCGAGCTGGCCGGCGTCATCGCGCACGAGGCCGGCCACATGGCGGGCGGGCATCTGATCCGCATGCGCGACGCGATGGAGCGCGCTTCGGTCGAAAGCGTGCTGGCCACCGTCGCCGGGGTTGCCATCGGCGTCGGCGCGGGCGACGCGGGCGCCGGGATGGGCGCGGCTTTGGGCGGCGGCGAATATGCGCGGCGCAATCTCCTCAAGCACAGCCGCACGTTGGAATCCTCGGCCGATCAGGCGGCGTTGAGCACGCTCGACCGCATGGGCTATTCCTCGCGCGGCATGGCCGATTTCCTCGAGCGCCTGTCGAGCCAGGAAGTCCTGCCGGAATTGCAGCGCAGCCCCTATGTGCTGACGCACCCGCTATCGCGCGAGCGCATGAACACGGTGCGCGCCCATGTCGAGCAAAGCCCCGTGCGCGACAAAGAATTCCCGCCGGAATGGGAAACAAAATTCAGCCGCATGAAGGCCAAGATTCTGGCCTTTACCGAACCGGCGCGGGCGCGGCGCGAATATGGGCCACGCCGGACGCCGGACGCGCTTTATGCCGTCGCCGTCGCCGATTACCGCCAGGGGAATATCACGGCGGCGCTGCAAAAACTCGACGCCATGCAGAAAGCCGCGCCGGATGATCCGTTCCTGCACGATCTGCGCGGGCAGATCTTATTCGAACAGGGGCGCATCGCGGAATCGGTCGCATCCTATAAAAAATCCGTGGCGCTGCTGCCGAAAAACGGCTTGCTGAATTTGCTGCTGGCCAAGGCGATGCTGCAAAAGAACGGCCATGAAAAAGAAGCGGTGGCGCATCTGACCGCCGCGCGCGAAAACGGCGAGCGCGACACGCCCATGCTGTATCGTTATCTGGCGACGGCCTATGGACGCTTGGACGACGAGCCCCGCGCCAAGCTGGCTTTGGCCGAGGAGGCGTTATTGAAGCGCGATTTTTCCTTCGCCATTGATCAGGCCAAGCGCGCCAAGGATACCCTGCCCGAAAACGCCAAGCCCGAGCGCCAGCGCGCCGACGACATCATCGCCCAAGCAAAAAAACGGATGAAGAAATAGCGGCTATCAAGCCACGCGATAACGGAGAGTTCCCATTTTTGAAAC
>CBFGSX010000076.1:0-6828 GCA_965651535.1 uncultured Alphaproteobacteria bacterium
CGCCGAAAATGAATTGCCGCGCGCGGTGGAAACGCCCGTCACCGCCGCGTCCAAGGATTCCTGCGTTTTTGCGCTGACCGTTGCGCTCGTTCTGGCGGGCGCGCATCTCGACCCGCTTTTGCTGGCGGTCGTCGGCCTGCTGGCGTTTATGGATGTCATCTATCTGGCGGAGACCGCGCCGATCTCGGCCAAGGCCGCCCGCCGCATGGACGGCTTGCGCCATTGGGGCTATGCGCTGCTCAACGGCGCGTTGCTGCTGCCGCTTGTGCTGAAATTTTTGATTTAGAAAAACCACTGTCATTCCGAGTGCAACGAGGAATCTCCTGTAAAAAGTCGGGAGATCCCTCGGCTTCGCTCGGGATGACAAAAAGAAAAAAAATGCCAGACAATCTATAAGCCGGGTTCTGTCCCCTTTGCAGGGGGGCGATCATTCATCTGGACACATCGTTGCCGATATGTTCATGCAACCTACCCGCGGAGCTCGCCGAAAAGGCGCTCAGGCACTCCGCCTATTTGGTCTTGCTCCCGATGGGGTTTACCATGCCCGGGGCCGTTACCGTCCCGGCGGTGCGCTCTTACCGCACCTTTTCACCCTTGCTCTTGGATAAAGAGCGGTTTGTTTTCTGTGGCACTATCCCTGGGGTCGCCCCCGCCGGCCGTTAACCGGCATCGTCTTTTCGTGGAGCCCGGACTTTCCTCGAAAGGGTTATTACCCCCTCCGCGATCGCCCGATCGTCTGGCAGGGGCGATATTACTCGCTTTGAGACGATTCAGGCAAGGATTCCGTTGTTTCAACAACCGATTCAACGGGTTGAGACGGTGCAGGCGCCGCCCGCACTACCGGAATCTCCTCGCTTGCCAGCGCCGTGAGCGGGGCCAGCACAATACCCTTGCCCTCGAGGCTTTCGATCCACGGTTTCAATTGTTCGAAGGTCACCGGATAGGGCATCGCCACGCCGATCGCCTGACCGCGCTCTTTGGCGATCTCCTCGAGCTTGGTCAGCTGTTCTTGTATCGCGCCGCGCGAAGCCGCCGCGTCGATCCACAGATCGGTGCGCACGAACGGCACCTTGCCCAGACGCGACAGAGGCGCAATCAGGCTGTCCTTGTTCAACGTATTGTCGACGATCATCAGCCCGTCCTCGCGCAGCACATCCAGCACCGGCACCATCTTGTCCTCGACCTGCACGAATTTTTCGCCCATGGACGGCATCACCGCGACGAAACCGTCCGCGCGCGACAAGGCCCAGCGCAGGCGCGAGACATTGTCCTTGTCGGGCAGGCTTGTCAGCAGCGTGTTGGGGCCGGGATCGTTTTGCGGATAGTTTTCCGGCTCCATCGGCACGGTCAGCAGCAATTCATGCCCCGCCGCGCGCGCCTTGATCGTCCAGCCGTCGACATCCGGCGCCAGCGACGAAAAGGCCAGCGTCACCTCGCCCGGCAATTCCTGCACCGCGGCCTCGGTCGCGTTGCCCGAAAAGCCCAGATCGGTGATGACAAGCCCGATGCGCGGGCGCGCGTCGGATTGATCGAAGGGACGCGCAAAACGCTGCCATTTCGGGCGCGGCCCCGCAAGCACGGCCGCTGCGGCGGGTTTTGCCTCTTCGACACTGTTCACCGTGACGGCGGGTTCATCCATTGAATCCCCGAGCGAAGTCGAGGGGTCTTCTTCAGAAGATGGAGGCTCATCGGCGGCGCTCGGGACTTCGGGTTCCTTTTCCGGTTCCGTTTTTTCCTCGGGCGTCGTCTCTTCGGCCTTTTCCTCGGGCGGCATTTCCGGTTCCGGCGGTTCGACCGGAGTGGCGCGCATCTCATCCGTCCACGAGGACGGCATTTCGGCCTTTTCCGGCACAAGCGATACGGTGGCGCTGGGCGTCGCTTCGATGCGTTTTTGCGTCGTTGCCTCGCCGTTGAAAGCCAGCCACCCGAACAACGCCAGCATCAGCGCGGCATAGACAAGCGCCCCCGCGAACAATGCGATCCGAAACTGTTTGGGCGACATCTCCCCCATCGCTTCCCTTTTTTACTTCCGGGCCGATTGGTTCGCCGTATAAAGCGAAATTCCACGGATCAGGTCAACCGCGCGCTGGAGCTGGTAGTCCTTGGCGTCGGCTTCGTTCTCCATTTCAGTCCGGGTCTTGGGTTTTTCGTTTTTCTTGTCTTCCGTCTTGGCGTTATCGTTCTTCAACGCGCCGCGCAGATCGGCTTCCTTGGGAATGTATTTGGCAAGCTTGTCCTCAAGCTCCTCGAGCTTGGCAGGCTTTATCTCGATATCGGGGACGATGCCCTCGGCCTGAATGGAGCGGCCCGACGGCGTGTAATAACGTGCCGTCGTCAGACGCATCGCGCCGTGGCCCGGCAAGGCGATGACCGTCTGCACCGAGCCTTTGCCGAAAGATTTCGTCCCGACCACGATGGCGCGGTTGTGATCCTGAAGCGCGCCCGCGACAATCTCGGACGCCGAGGCCGAACCTTCGTTGATCAGCACCACAATCGGCAGCCCGTCGGCGATGTCGCCCGGCGCGGCGTTCACGCGCTTGGTCTCTTCCTCGTGGCGGCCGCGCGTCGAGACGATCTCACCCTGTTCGAGGAACGCGTCCGAAACATAGATTGCCTGATCCAGCAAGCCGCCCGGATTGTTGCGCATATCCAACACAAGGCCTTTGAGCTTGTCGCCCGCCTTGACCTTCAGTTCCTTGACCGCCTTGTCCAGACGATCCTCGACCTGTTCGTTGAAGCTGGTGATGCGGATATAGCCGACATCCTCGCCCTGCAGACGCGAGCGAACCGATTGCACCTTGATGACGTCGCGCACGATCGTGACCTCGAACGGCTCGGAGCGGCTTGAACGCATGATCGTCAGGATAATCGGCGTGCCGACCTTGCCGCGCATCCGGTCAACCGCGTCCGACAACGTCAAGCCCATCACCTCTTCGCCATCGAGCTTGATGATCAGGTCGCCCGGCTGGAGGCCGGCCTTGGCCGCCGGGGTTTCGTCGATGGGCGAAACGACCTTGACCACGCCGCTTTCCATCGTCACCTCGATACCGAGGCCGCCGAATTCGCCCTTGGTCTGGACTTTCATATCGGCAAAGTTGGACTCGTCGAGATAACTTGAATGCGGATCCAGCGCCATCAACATCCCGTTGAGCGCATTCTCGATCAGTTTTTTATCGGGCACTTCCTCGACATAGTTCTCACGCACGCGCTCGAATACGTCGCCGAACAAATTCAGCACCTCATAGGTCTGCGCGTCGATCACCGCTTCTTTTTCATTTTTGGCCAGAGCCGATCCGGCGAAAGCCAAACCCGCTGCCGCGGCACCGATCAGGAGTAGAGCGAGAAGGCGCGGAAGACGTTTCATAATCAGTTCCTTTTTTTAATTTTTGGCGCGACGGGGATCCACGGGTTTTCCGCGCTGGCGTCGCTCATAATATAAACTGGCCGTGCGGGTGCTGTCACCAGACAATTTTCCTTCCAGCCTGCCGAGCGGCTCGCCCGCCGAAACACGCTCGCCGATACGCGTATAAAGCTCGTCCAGCCCGCCCAGCAGCGAATGCTCGCCATTGTCGTGCTGGAGGATCACCAAAAGCCTGTATTGGCGGAAAGGCCCGGCGAATTTGACCGTTCCGGCATGAGGCGCCACCACCACCGCGCCGTCGGAAGCGCGAATCCGCAAGCCCTGACTGGTGCCGCCGCCTTCGAGACGATCGCCGTAGCCCGTCTCGACGACGCCAACCACGGGCATTTGCCCGCCGCTGCGCCCGAACCAGGAAAACAGAGAGTCCTTGACAGAATCCGGCTTTTCTTTTCCGCCGAGTCCCGTGACCAGATCGCGCAGGCTTCCGGCTTCGCGCGCCAGCGCTGCGGCACGTCTGGCAGCAGATTCATGCGCGCGACCGGCTTTTTTCAACAAGGCCATGCGTTCCTTGACCGCCTTTTCCAGCGCGGCGCGATCGCCGTCAAGCCTCTCTTTTTCTCTCCGGAGTTTTTCCGCCTGTTGCGTTTGCGCCTCGCGCAGCACGGCAAGCCGATCCAAAGTCTCGCGTACCTGCTGCGCGCGCGCGGACAGCTCGGGCAGAACCTCCTGCAACAGCGTATAGGAACGCGCCGTATCGATCGGCGCCGAGGGCCGCGCCAGCAAGGCCTGCGGCGGCAAGCGATCAAGGCGCTGCAACGCCACGATCATCCGCGCCAGCGAACGCCTCTGTTTTTTCAAATCGGCATCGGCCTTGCCGATTTCGGCATCGGTGGTTGCCTGCTTTTCCTGCAACGCCAGCAAGGCGCGCTCGCGCGCCTGCACCTCGCGCGTCACCGTCACCAGCTCGCGGCGCAGGGAATCCAGCCTGCGCCGGGCATCCTTTTCCTCGGCAGCGGTTTTTCTGACCTGGGTTTGCGCCGCGTCGAGATCGCCCTTATCCGTCGCCAGCGCCGGAGCAGAAAGAAAAAGTAAAACGACGGCCAGAAAAATTCCCCCTCTCCCTGAACGCTTTGCGTTCAGACCTCTCCCGCAAGGGGAGAGGTATTTCTTTGGCTCCCTCTCCCCTTGAGGGAGAGGGTTGGGGTGAGGGGAATTCCAATTCAACCGCATCACAACCTCTTGATCCTCGCGACGAGCGCGAAAAATCCGTTGCGGCGGTTGGGGCTGAGATGTTCCGACAATCCCAGCTCGGTAAAAAATTTTTCCATGTCGAATGCGGCAACTTCTTCGCGCGACTTCCCGCCATAGACGATTTTCAAAATGGCGATCAGCCCGCGCACGATATGGCTGTCGCTGTCGGCGATGAAATCGACGCTTCCGGGCGCAGAATCGGACGGCAGCAGCCAGACCTGGGAGACGCAGCCTTGCACCTTGTTCGCTTCGATTTTGCCGGATTCCGGAAAAGGAGGTAATTGCTTCCCTAAATCAAGCACATAGGCATAGCGCGCCTCCCAGTCGCCCAAGAGCTTGAAATTATCGGCCAATTCCGCCGCGGAAAGCGTTTTCAAATCCATGGCGCACAGCCTAGCGCAACTGGAAGTATTCGTTAATCCCCCCTTTACCAGAAGTGATGTTTCATTAAAGATAGGAAGACCCTTAGAAGAAACCCGAGTCAAAGATGTCCAAAACCGGTTCCGAAGACGAAAAAAACACCCTCTACTGCTCCTTCTGCGGCAAGAGCCAGCACGAAGTGCGCAAGCTGATTGCGGGCCCGAACGTCTTTATCTGCAATGAATGCGTCGAGCTGTGCGAGGACATCATCCGCGAGGAAGACCGCTCGGAGATGATCAAGTCCGGCGACGGCATCCCGTCCCCGCGCGAGATCAATACCTTCCTCGGCGATTACGTCATCGGTCAGGAACGCGCCAAGCGCATTCTGTCGGTCGCCGTGCACAACCACTACAAGCGCGTCGAGCACATGAACAGCGGCAAGACGGATATCGAGCTGGCCAAATCCAACATTCTGCTGATCGGCCCGACCGGTTCGGGCAAGACGTTGCTCGCGCAGACCATCGCCCGAATCTTGGATGTGCCCTTCACCATGGCCGACGCCACGACGCTGACCGAGGCCGGTTATGTCGGCGAGGATGTCGAGAACATTGTTTTGAAATTGCTCCAGGCCTGCGACTATAATGTCGAGGCGGCGCAAAAAGGCATCGTCTATATCGACGAGATCGACAAGATTTCCCGCAAATCCGACAACCCGTCCATCACCCGTGACGTATCGGGCGAAGGCGTGCAACAGGCGCTTTTGAAACTGATGGAAGGCACGGTCGCCTCCGTCCCCCCGCAAGGCGGGCGCAAGCATCCGCAACAGGAATTTCTGCAAGTGGACACGACGAATATCCTGTTCATCTGCGGCGGCGCGTTCTCGGGCCTCGACAAAATCATCGCCGACCGTAAAAAAGGCTCCACCTCGATCGGCTTCGGCGCCTCGGTCATGGATGCCGACAACCGCAAAGTCGGCGAGATGTTCGCCGACGTGCAACCCGAAGATTTGATCAAGTTCGGCATGATCCCGGAATTTATCGGCCGTACGCCCGTCATCGCCTCGCTCGAGGATTTGGACGAAGCGGCGCTGATCAGCATCCTGACCGAGCCGAAAAACGCGCTGGTCAAGCAATACCAGACGCTGTTCGGCATGGACGGCTCCGAGCTGGAATTTACGCCCGACGCGCTCAAGGCCATCGCGCAACAGGCGATGAAACGCAATACCGGCGCGCGCGGCTTGCGCTCGATCATGGAAAACCTGCTGCTGGCGACGATGTTCGAATTGCCCGATCACAAGGATCTGGAAAAAGTCGTCGTCACCGAAGACGTCGTCGAGGGCAAGACCACCCCGACTTTCGTCCATGCCGGCGAAGGCGGCAAGAAGAAGAAAACCGCCACCAAGGAAAAGCCGGCTTCATAGGCGGACGTCATGGCGGCGCGTGCTGCAACGTAAGTTTTTTTGAAACGCAGAGCCAGACAGAGAACGCAGAGCGTTCCACGATAATTCTCATCCTGGCGTCATTCCCGCGAAAGCGGGAATCCAGTCAAATTCCAATCTACTGGATCCCCGCTTTCGCGGGAATGACCATTTTGGATGACTTCTCTGTTTAACTCTGTCTAGCTCTGCGTTTCAAAAAAAACTTCATGGGTAATACTTAACGCAAACTTTCCCTTTTGACATGCCCTGCTCCGTTCTGCATAATCGGAGCATCATTATCGCGGAGCTTGCCCATGGCTGAAATCATCGTCTCGGTTTTTCTGTTCTTGCTAATCGTGCTTGCGTTCGGTTTCGTCTATCTGTGGCTGCTATGGCTATTCGCGGATGTCACAAACCCATAACACCAAAAAGGAGAGAC
>CBFGSX010000077.1:0-6714 GCA_965651535.1 uncultured Alphaproteobacteria bacterium
TTAAGCGATAATGTCGTCGATAATCATGGACTCGTATTTAATGAGCATGTCCTTGATGACGAGCTTTCTTTTCTTCATGCGCTGCATGGCCAGCATATCGGGGACGCCCTGGGCCGCGAGGCGCAGCAGGGCCTCGTCCAGATCGCGGTGCTCGGTCCGCAATTCAGCGATTTTTTCCTTGATACGTTCCTTGTCGAGGTCGGTCATGCTCACCGGGGGCTGGGTTTGCGGCAAAAAGCTGCCCGGCAAGTATAAATGAAGTGCTTGCCAAATACCAGAACTATGATAAACAGTCCCGGTTAAAAACCCATAATCGAGTCTCAAAAGAAAATGACGAAGAAAAAACGTATTGGCGTCCTGACTTCGGGCGGCGATTGCGCCGGCCTCAACGCCGCGATCCGGGCCATCACCCATGCCGCGATTGAAAAAGGCTGGGACGTTGTGGGAATCCTGGATTCCACGGACGGTATGATGGTCAAACCGCCGCGCACGATTTCCCTGATTCCCGATATGCTCGACGGCGCGCTGCTGCGCTCGGGCGGCACGATGCTGGGCACGACCAGCAAGGGCAGCCAATCGCCTTTGGCCTATCCAATGAAGGACGGCAGCAAAAAGGACCGCAGCGCCGAGATTGCCGATGCCTATGAAAAGCTGGGGCTTGAGGGGCTGGTGGTAATCGGCGGCGACGGTTCGATGGGTATCCTGCGCGAGATTGCCAAGCGCACCAATGACCGCGTGAAATTCGTCGGCATTCCAAAAACCATTGATAATGACGTGGGCGCAACCGAAGTGGCGATCGGCTTTGACACGGCCATCGAGGTGGCGACCGAGGCGCTGGATCGTCTGCAGCCGACGGCCGCCAGCCACCAGCGTGTGCTGATTCTCGAGGTGATGGGCCGCGATGCCGGGCATATTGCGCTCAACGCGGGCATTGCCGGCGGAGCGGATGTGATCCTGATTCCCGAAATTCCCTATGATATTAAAAAGGTCTGCGCGAAAATCGAAAAGCTGCGCAAGGCGGGCCGCAACCACTCCCTGATTGTTGTCTCGGAAGCGGTCAAGGGCGTCGACGGTGAAAAAGTGCAAGTGCGCCACGCCGACGGCCAGGCGCGCTATGGCGGCGTCGGCCAGCTTCTGGCCCATGCCGTGACCCATGAAATCGGCGCGGAAACCCGCGTCACCGTGCTGGGCCATGTCCAGCGCGGGGCGGCCCCCAACGCCAATGACCGGCTTGTGGCCACCGCTATGGGTGTGCACGCCGTCAACCTGATCGAAAAGAAAATGTTCGATCGTATGGTCGTCTGGCAGGGGCGCTCGGTCACATCCGTGCCGCTGGCCCAGGCGCTGGATCGCTATAACACCGTCGATCCCAATGATTCGCTGGTGCATACGGCCCGCGCCATGGGGATTTGTCTCGGGGACTAGGCGCTCGGCCATAATCCTTGCCCGGCCTTTACCGTTCAAACGCCTGAATTTGCGATAATTCAATTCAGACGACTCCTTGACTCTGCAGGAAAAATATTTTCTGCAGGGGGCGCGACGTTTACGATAGATTAAACATAATATATAAATAAATGATTTTTTTATAACGGGTTACGACCGATTTCTCTTGACGCGATGCGGCAACTGCGTTACAATGAAAGACGTTGTTCAATCATGGCATTCAGGGAGGTGAACGCATGAATCAGCAAGGACGTTTGGCCGCGTTGATGGCCCGCAAGGCCCAGCTTGAGACCGAGCTTCAACGGGAAACCAGTGCCGCCTCGCCGGACAGTCTCCGGTTGACAACCTTGAAGCGTCGCAAGCTGATGGTCAAAGAAGAGATCGAGCGTCTGGCACACGCCTCTTGAGGCGCTGCTGTGACGCGGGGCCGCCTGCCCGACTTTGTGAGAGAGGAGGCGGACCGGAAAACGGTGAGAGGATGAGGAGCATCCCCTCGCCGTTTTATTTTGGAGAAAAAGCATGGAGCACCGTCGCTTACGCAAGCTGAAACCCGAAGAAAAAAGGGCCTACGATGCCACGGGCGCGCTGCCGCCGCTGCGCGAAGAGGAAGAACACGCCCGTCGCTATCATGCGCTCGAAGAAAAAAATCGGGATTGTCCCGGATGCATGAAATCTTCCGAGGTGCGCGAGCTGACCGCCTATCGCAAGGGCGACCGGGACACCGTCGTGCAGATCTGGGCCGAACGGGAAAAGCGGGAAAGGGAAAAAACCGCGAAGGATCGCCCGCCTTATTCTTCCCCCACCCCTTTTCCAGGCTGATTTTTCCGTTGTCATAACGATTGGAATCGGGTCTAATGCCGCCTTCGCTGAAACGGGGCGGCCTCTTTTTTCCGGCTGTTCCCGGTAAAACAAAAAACCGGAGGGTGCGTGATGCAAAGAAAATCGACGGGAAGACGGCTTGACCGCATGAGAATGTCCGAGATTCAAGACAAGATATCGCAAAATATCGGCGAAGCGCGCGGGGTTCAGATTGTTGACCGCCCCGACTCCGGAGAAATGGAACAGGCCCTCGCGCTCGCACGCAAGCGGGGCACGATCAAAAAAAACACCATCTTTGCCGATGCGGGAATTGTGCCGAAGAAAAGATACAAGGCCAACACGATTTCCATCACGGGGTCGTCTGTGGAACAAGACGACAAGCGCACATTTCTTGAAAACAAAAGAAACACATGCCCGGGGTCGATGACAGCCTCCGAGATCAATCTCCTGAAGGCATTGCGACAGCAGGATAACGGCCTAACCCCGCCGACGCCCTGACAGTCCGGCGGCTGTTTTTGCCCGCTTGACGACCTTTGGGTGACATAATACCATGCTAGCATGAGTCGGCATCTCCTCGCCCCGTTTCTTTTTTCCGCTGCCCTGATGGTCGGAAGTGCGTTTTTTCCGCGCACACCGGAGGCAAAGAGTCCCGCCGCGTCTTCCGCGCTTTTCGTCGAAAATACCCAGAACATGGTTGAGCCTTTCGATGAGGATGAAATTCTCGATGCCGCCGCCGGCTACGGCGCGCTTCTGGTCGACGCCTATCGGGAAAATGCCAGCTTCAAGCGGCATACCGTGGCTCTGGTCGGCGAGGCGCACGATATGATGCCGCACCACCTTTTTCAGGCCGCCATGGTGGCGTATGTCTTGGGAGAAGAATACAGCGACAACGTCATCATCACGGTTGAAGATCAACCATCCCTCGAAAAAGCGAAGCTCTCATCGCTGCGCGCCGGGGCACATTTTCTGGATGAGGAAGACGCCGGGGCGCTGGTGCGCGCCTATCCGTTTTCCGCCATCGGACAGGGCGAGGCGTTCCGCGCGCTGACTCTGGCCGAGGCGTTGCGCGTTCGCACGGCCGTGCATTTTGTCGATCTGCCGTTTGACCGCGATTATCCGCGCTATGTCGATTCGACGGCTGCCGCCATGCTTCAGAACGGGCCCTTTTATGCCGATTTGAAGTTGCCACAAAAATATACGACATGGCACACGGAAAAATGGGAGCGCGGCATCGAGAGCGAAACAGGGCGTGTGTTGCGCGATGCCCATGCCGCAGAACGCATTGCTGAAATTCTGGACCGGGAAGACTTTCCTGTGCTGGTGATTCATATGGGGGGTCGCGACCATTTGGCCGACGGCACGTTTCTTGGTCGGCCGACCCTGCCGGGGATGCTGGCCGGGCGAAAAGATGCGCAGGTCATGACTCTGCCGCTTTTGGCGCAGGCCTACGAGAACAATTACGAGGTCGCGCGGCGGCATTGTCCTTATGTGCCGGCAGAGCATTATGCCCTAAGTTTCCCCCGCCTTCCGGTGGCCACATTTTTTTCCTTGAATAAAGACGACCCGTCCATCCGAAAATGGAACGATCTGTGTAAAAAAAACGAGATGCCCCGCTATGCGCTTGATTTCTGATCCGCCGCCCCTAAAGAGTTTTTTGCTGGCGGGTGCATTCCTGACCGCTTCCCTTTGTTCGGGAGAGGTCCAGGCCCAGCGTCTGCGTCATTCAACCGTCGTCCCCGTGCATCACCCGCATCCGGCGGCGCAGGCAGACTGGTTTGATAATGCGCAAGATATTGCCGGGGTGCCGGACGATGCGATTGCCGATTACGCCCTTGCCAGCGCCGAGACAATTCACAAAATCTGGCATGAAAACGCCGCTGAAGGAAAACATACCGTTGTTTTGGTCGGTGAGAATCATACCAATATGGCGCATCGTTTTTTTCAGCTTCTTCTCAATCAGAATCTTTTGGCTCTGATGGCGCCCGAGGACATGGTTTATACGTTTGAATGGTCGCAGGCCTATGAGAAGGATCTCCCCATGATCCGGCAAGCCGCCTCACAGGACTGTGAGCGGAGTCTGGCCTCCAAGTCCGGTAAAGCTCTGGCGCATTTCCCGCTTTCTCAAAAGGCCTATTACGGCATGAGTCTTGTTCAGAGTTTTATGGCCGGTGTTGAAGGGCGTTTTGTTGATCTGGATTATCACAAGAAATATAATATTTTTTCGGATTCCGCAGAGGTGGAAAATTTACAGGGATCCGATTTCTTCCAAAGCCTGTCCCTGTCCACCCAAGACGGCTTTGTTGCCCAGGATATACGCCATGCTGTGCGCTGGCAGCCGACAGGTCTTGTCCTCCGGGATGCGATGGCAGCCAAGAACATTCTCGAGATGGCACATGAAAAAGATAGACCTCTTTTGGTTGTGCATAGTGCCGGAGGCTGTCATGTCTATGACCATTATGCCCCTTATCGAGCGACCTTGCTTACCATGCTGGCGCGACAGGAGGGGGTAGAAGTCGTGGCCTTCCCGCTTTTAACCGAGGGGGTTTCAGATGGCACGTATCCTGAAATTCTTGATCGCGTTCCGCATCGGGCAAAATGGAATTATATCACCCGCTTTTCAAAGCAGCTTTTTGATGGCGAAGACAAGGAAGAGACTGCCGCGCGCTGGAACAGATTATGCGACAGGAATAATCGCCCACAATATCGGATGGACTAGGCGCGCAATTTTCCGTCGGGTGCTTCCTCGGAAAATAATTCCGGCAGTTCGATTTTCTTATCAATCAGCGTGACGCCGATCCCGGCCTCGCGCAACATATCCTCGGCGAGTTTCGCCGTATGCGCCCAATTGCTGCTGCCGCGCATGGGCTGCGAGACGACATGGGAAATCCCTGCCTGTACGATTGCAGCGGCGCAGCGCGCGCAGGGCATCAGCGGCCAGACATAGAGCACATAGCCCTTGAGCGGCTCGCGCGCGTGCAAGATCGCGTTGGTCTCGGCGTGCATGACCAGTTCGCGTTTCAGCTCCTTGTCCCGGTAGCGCGCATCGGAATCGTCCACGCCACGCGGAAAACCGTTGAAGCCAAGCGAGGCGATGGTCTTGTCGGGGCGCACGATCACCGCGCCGACTTTTTTATCGGGGTCGCGCGACCACTGGGCCACATGGGCCGCCAGCGCCAGGAATCGGCTATGCCAGTGCGGTTTGAACATGGGGACAGTCATAGCAAAGCCCGACCCGGTCAGGAATGATTCGATTTATCTTGTTGATATTAAGACATTCAAACCACCCCAACTTTTAATTGACAGAATTCTTATATTTATTATATACTTATTCTTCGTTCGACGCGAAAGGGGGTAACAAAATGTCAGAAAGAAAGAAAAAAAGAAATAGAAATAACCCTTCCTCGGCTGAGGTGGTGACAACGACACGGCGGCAGAAAACCCGCGCCCGCGCGCTCGATAAAATGGACGTGGCGGAACTGCGCGAAGAATTGGCGACGGCGCTGGCCAAATTCGAGAAGAGCGTAGTCAAGGAAGCCGTCAACAAATTCAATATCGAACGCCTCTATATGGCCAGCAATACGGCCAATGCCCGGCTGGATGAAGAGGATCGCCCCATTTTGTCCTGGGACGACCATCTGGCGTATTTACGCCGGATAGCCGACGCGCCGATCAACAAGCAGCCGCCAAAGGATCGCGAGGAGGCCAAATTGATGCAGGATATGGTGCGTGAGGAGCTGGAGATCTTGACTGGCGCACGACAAAAAGCGGAGAAGAAAAAAGAGGATAAGAGAAAAATCACAGCCATGGATCTGGTGCAGTCGATTTATACGCGCAATCCCGGAATCGAACATGTGGCGCCCGTTCTGCCGTCAATTTATTACCATTACAAGATGGAGAAAATCGACGCAAAGACCGCGCAAGAAGCGGTGCATCAATTTCAAATACAGTTCTTTGAGGATCCGAATCTGACCATGGAAAAGAACAAGCATCTTCTTCATTATCGGGAATTTAGAAATACGCTTGAAATGATCGTCACGCCCGAGAAATACGCGGCGCGCATGGCTCATGAAGGAAAGAAAAATCCCAGGAAAAACCTGTAAGAAAAACCTGTAAGAAAAACCTGCGATAGACAGGGTTATTTCATCAACACGCCGAGAATTTTGCCGATGGCCTCGGGCTGTTCGGCGCGCGGCACGACCATATCCACCATGCCGTGTTCCAGCAGGTATTCCGCCGTCTGGAAATCATCGGGTAGTTTTTGACGGATGGTTTCCTCGATCACGCGTTTGCCGGCAAAGCCGATCATCGCGCCCGGCTCGGCGATGTGAATATCACCCAGCATGGCAAACGATGCCGACACGCCGCCCGTGGTCGGGTCGGTCAGCAAAACGATATAGGGCAGCTTGGCTTCGCGCATGCGCTGCACGGCCACCGTGGTGCGCGGCATTTGCA
>CBFGSX010000078.1:0-6678 GCA_965651535.1 uncultured Alphaproteobacteria bacterium
AAGCGTGCCGAGAGCAAAGGTAAAGACGGTGGTCGTGCCGCCGTCGATCGTGGCGGTGATCAACTGGCCGTCCGGCGAGAGTTCATAAGCAATCGTCTGACCGTTCGAGGTGAGGCCAAGCGCATTGAGGCCGTCGAGGGTCATCTCGACCGTGCCGGGGCCGTCGCCGAAGAAATCGACAACGATCTGGCCGTCCACGCTGTCCACGCCCGGGATCAGCAGATCCGCTTCGGGGATGATGACCGGCTTGGCAACCGAAATAATCATCGGCTGGTCGTCGCGCAAAGTGACCGCAAATTCGGTGGCCACTTCGGAAATGTTGTTTTCAAGAACCAGCTCGCCATCCGTAACCGTTTCCTCGGCAATGGCGCGGAACACGATGGAGCCGGTCGTGCCGTCCCAGCCATGCCCGTCAAAGGTGACGGTGGTGTCGACGTCGCCCGTCAGCACGGTCGCCGTATAGGTCATGGTGCCGTCGAGATTATCCACGGCGTTCCAGACGAGACCGCCATCGCCCGCCATCGTCCAGACATCGGGCACGTTCTCGAGCATGACGGTGTGCGTCTCGGAACCGTCCTGATCGGGGAAATGAACCTTGAGGTTGAAATCGATCGGGTCGCCTTTCTTACCCGACACGCTGCCGTTGCTGGTGTTGCCGCTGACCGAGATCGTGCTGGTCAGAATGTCTTCCGGCTGGTCGGCCACGGCGTCGATGACGGCCTTGGTGTTTTGCGAGATAACCGCAGTCAAGGTCGTGCCCGGCTTGCTGATGAGCATTCTCAGCGTCATCGGAATATCGACATCCGAGAAATTGTCCTGCAGCGCGTAAAGCGTCCAGCTGTTGAACTGCGCGCCGGTCATAACGATGTTGCCCGGCGGGAAGGCGTTCAGCGTCGCGCCGCCGTCATCGCTGTAGAAAAAGGTCACGCCCGCCGGAACATTCAGGATGCTGAACTCGTCGACGACTTCGGTCGTTTTCGGCGTGAAGTCGATATGCAGTTGCATCGGCGTGACGGTGTGGTCGCCGATATGCTTGGACTGCTTCCAGTCCTCGAAACCGCCGGCGACGGGGCCGAACTGGCCGCCGATCGTATCGAAGCGGTTGATGAACGTGCCGCCGATATCGTCAACGGGAGTAAAATCTTCGGTTTCCGGCTGCGGGAATTGCAGCTCGGTGAACGGGATCGGGGGCAGCTTGCTCAGCAGGTCGATGACGTTGCCGAGATTGTCGTCATAGATGAAGTTGCCGCCATCGCCGCCTTCACCGCCAGCAGCCGTTTCAAGATTGAACAGCTCGGCATTGGTGCCTTGCAGTTGGGCGATGATCACGCCGCCCGAAACCAGCGCGCCGTTCGGGAGCGAGATCGAAGGCATATTTTGCGCGTCGGCTGCGAAGTCCTTGAGGACGATCTGGCTGCCGTCTTCAAAATCGATGACAAGGTTCTTGCCGCGAACCGAGAGGCTGGCGCTGTCGGGATCGAATTGCGCGGCCAGAACTTCGCCGGGCTGAACGGCGATGGTCGTGGTCTTTTTCGCATTCGGTTTGGCCAGCGTGTGCGAGGCGATATCCGCCGTGCCCAGCGTCATGGCGTTAAGCGCCTCGGGCGAGGCTTTGCCCGCAAAAGGCATACCGGCGGCAGGGGAAATCGCGTCCAGACCCTGCGCGTCCATCAGGTCGAGACCTTTGTCGGCGACCTGCTTGCTGGTCGTCGTGTCGGTCGTGCGGGTGGCGTCCACGATTTCCTTGGCGGTGCCTTCGGTGCCGGAAACAGCGCCTTTATAAGACGAGGGTGCGCCGTTTTCGCTGCGGGCTTGCGCGGCAATTTCGGCCGCTTTGGCTTCCTGTGCGTTCAGGGGCTTGTAGGCGGCAGGAGCCGACTCGCCGACGGTGACAGAGGTGGTTTTGAGGACAGGAGTAGAATTTTCAGCCATTTTCATATCCTTAGATTGATGTGCAAGCACGGGGGTTATGGGACGCGAATCCCGAGAAAAACGTGCGACCATACTGCCTAAATTATGTGAATATGTCTAGACGTGTTCTACAGGATATGATATAAGTATGTATGATTATTTTTTAACTTATGGTAAATTGAATCATGGCCGTGGAAAGCTTTTCATGGGCGCCGCCCCAGCCCAAAATCGTCCAATATAAAGGGCGGCGTTTCGCCCTGCGGCTCGAGGCGGCCTTCTGGCGGCAGCTGGAACTGGCGGCCAGGCGGCGTGGGATGCGCGTCGGGCGGCTGGTGGCTGAATTGGAAAAATCCTACACGGAAAAAGTGAACCTGTCTTCTTTCGTGCGCGGCTTTTGCATGACCGAGGCCGAGCGCGATCTGGCGCGCTATCGTCTGGTGGCGGGGAATTTCGATTTGCTGGATGTCATCCGCTCCAGCCCCGCGCCGGGGATGTTGCTGACCCACGAGCGCATTATCTTGGAGGGTAACGGCGCGCTGCGCGACTGGATCGGGGCCGAGGCACCTTTATTGCGGCAGCAGAAATTCGACGTGATTTTTACCCCGCGCGGCCTGACGCGCTCTTTGGATGAAACCATCGAATTGATGCGCAGCGCGCGCCTCAAGCGCACGCAGATGCAGATTGTCTATGAAGGCCGCGCCGCGATGGCGACGCTGACGGGGCTGAATGTCGGCGCGGTGTTCTATTGTCTGGTGTGGTTGGTGCCCGTGCGGGGATAAAAAAAGAAGTTGTCATTCCGAGTGAGGCGCATGGCGGCGACGAGGAATCTCCTCAAATAATGAAAAGATTCCTCGCATACGCTCGGAATGACAATGGGAAAAGCTAGGCCGCTTTCTTCGCGGCGGAATACAGCGCCTGAACACCGGGAAGGGGTTTACCCTCGAGCCATTCCAGAAAGGCGCCGCCTGCGGTGGACAGATAGGTGAATTTATCCGCCGCTCCGGCGTTTTCCAAAGCCGAGACGGTGTCGCCACCGCCGGCCACGGAAACCAGCGTGCCTTTTGCGGTCAGTTCCGCAACAAGATTGGCCAGATCGTTCGTGCCTTTATCGAACGGCTTTACCTCGAACACGCCCATCGGGCCGTTCCACAGCACGGTCTTGCAGCCTTCGAGCACGACGCGCAGTTTGTCGATCGTGGCCGGGCCGATATCCACCGCTTCCATTTCGGCGGGCAGGGCGTCGACGGCGACGATCTCGAACGGCACGCCTTTGCCGAATTCCTTCACCGCCACGCGGTCGGTCGGCAGCAAAATCGTGCAGCCGGCTTTTTTGGCGGTAATTTGGATTTTCTTGGCCTCGTCGATCATGTCATGTTCGCACAGGGATTTCCCAACCTCGATGCCTTGTGCGACAAGGAAGGTGTTCGCCATGCCGCCACCCAAAACAAGGTAATCGACTTTTTTGACGAGATTGTCGAGCACGCTCAGCTTGGTCGAGATTTTCGATCCGCCGACAATCGCGGCGACGGGGCGCTGCGGGTTTTCGAGGCTGCGCGTCAGGGCGTTGAGTTCGTCTTCCATCAGCAATCCGGCATAGGCGGGCAAGAGATGCGCCAAAGCTTCGATTGACGCGTGCGCGCGGTGCGAGGCGGAAAACGCGTCATTGACGTAGATGTCGCCAAGTGCCGCGAGCTGTTTGGCAAAACCCAGGTCGTTCTTTTCCTCTTCGGCGTAATAGCGCACATTTTCCAGCACGGCGATTTGTCCGGGTTTCAGCGCGGCGATGCCGCTCGCAGCCGTGTCGCCGATGCAATCGGAGATAAAGGCGACGTTTTCTCCGAGGATTTCGCCGAGTTTCGCGGCAATCGGTTTCAGGCTGTCTTCCGGCGTCTTGCCTTTGGGGCGGCCGAAATGAGCGAGGACCGCAATCTTGGCGCCTTTTTCCTGAAGCTTTTTCAGGGTGGGCACCAGACGGTCGAGCCGTGTCGTGTCGGTGACCGCGCCATCCTTGAACGGCACATTAAGGTCGGCGCGCAGCAAAACGGTTTTGTCGGCGGCATCGAGCTGGGACAGGGTCTGGAACGTCATATTTATATCCTCTGATCGTCATCCCCGCGAAAGCGGGGATCCAGCGGCAGGAAATCTGCGGTTAGGACTGGATTCCCGCCTGCGCGGGAATGACAGATTGTTGTGTGTTTTGTTCGGGGGCATTATGCTGGCCTCCGCGTTAAATCGCAAGGAGTTTCCCATGCGCCTTTTTATACTTTTCGCTGCGTTTTTGCCGTTTCTGGCCGCCTGCACCACGTCACCCGTGACGGGTCAGCCGATTTTCACGGGGATTGTCTCCGAACAGGAGGAAGAGCGCATCGGCCGCCAGCAGCACGAACAGATATTGAAACAATTCGGCGGCGTGAGCGACAATGCGAAACTGAATGAGTTCGTCGCGGGCATCGCCGTGCGCCTCGCGCCGCAGGCCGAGCGCAAGAATATAAGATGGACGTTCACCGTGCTGGACGACGACATGGTCAACGCCTTTGCCGTGCCGGGCGGCTATATTTATATCACGCGCGGGCTGATCGCGCTGGCGCAGGATGAATCGCAGGTCGCCGCCGTGCTGGCGCACGAGATGGCGCATATCAATGCCCGCCACAGCGCGCAGCAAATGTCCCAAGGCTTGCTGGCCAATATCGGGTTGCAGGCTTTGGGCATTGCCGTGGGCGGCGGCGCGGCGCAAGCGGGCAGCATCGGCGCGGATTTGTATCTCAAGAAATATTCGCGCGATCACGAGCACGAGGCCGACGCGCTCAGCGTCAAATATCTGACGGGTGCGGGATATGATCCGCGCGCGACCGAGTATTTCCTCGCCATGCTTGAGCGCAGCAGCGCGCTCGAGGCGCAGATGCAGGGCGTTCAAAACGGCAACCAGTTCGCGCTGCTCAGCACGCACCCGCTGACGCCCGAGCGCATCGTGCGCGCGGGGCATCTGGCGGCGCAGGCGCCGAAGATTGCCAATGCCACGACGGGACGCGCCGCTTATTTGCGCGCCATTGACGGCACGGTCTACGGCGATGCCGCGTCGCAGGGTTTTATCCGCGGGAACGAATTCATCCATCCGGTGCTGAAAATCCGTTTTTCTGCGCCGGAGGGTTTTGCGCTGAAAAATTCTCCGAAACAGGTCGTGGCCGAAAACAAAAGCGGCGCGGCGATGGTGTTCGATACGGCGCGCGCGCAAACCGCCGATCCGGCCTTGTTCATCACTTCGGCATGGGCGCCCAATGCCAAACTGATGCAACAGGAGCGCATCACGATCAATGGTCTGGCGGCGGCTACCGCCGCGACGGAATTGCAAACCAATCAGGGCGCAAAAGAGGCGCGGCTTGTCGCCATCCATGGCGGGGATGGGCGCTTTTACCGTCTGATCTTTCTTGCGCCGCGCGGACAGATGGCGCAATACGCCGAAAATTTCCGCCGCGCGACATACAGCTTTGTGCAGGATTCGAAAATTGCCGATATCAGCCCCAACCGCATCCGCGTCGTGACCGTTAAGCCGGGCGAGACGGTGCAATCTTTGGCCGCAAAAATGCCTGTGCCGGATTACAAGGTCGAGCGTTTCTGTCTGTTGAACGGCATCACGCCGGACACGAAACTGCAACCCGGCGAACTGGTCAAAATCGTGCAATAGGACAGCTTGACAAGAATCCAAAATAGGATTATATTCATATAATCTAACCCAGATTTTTGACGAGATTTTTTCATGGATATGATCCTGCAAGGCCGTGTGTCACGCGACACGGCTGCAAACCCCCGTGACCTTAGAGTTCTCAAGAAAGCACTCAATCGCCTGGCTTATTATTTTCCCGATTCCGAGACGGGAATTATCGGTGAAGCGGATTCCGATCTCTTTTCCGCACTCAAGGATTTCCAGCGTGATCACGGCCTTGTTGCGGATGGCATCGTGACGCCAATGGGGAAAACGGCCAGAGAGGTGAAACGAATTTTGGATGAGCAAGAAGGAAAGGGCGGGATGTATGTCTGGCAGAGTGTCGGAGATGACAAGGTGCGTCCCAGCCATGCTGCCTATGATGGTGAAACACGCTCTTGGGATGATGCGCCCGACCCGGGCGAAGATCCCAATTGCCGCTGCTGGGCCGAACCGGCAGAGAAACCGGGAGAGGAGCGTATTCTGACGAACGCTTCGAATATTGAATTAAAACGTCTTATTTATCGCCATGAAGGAAACGAGCCGCAATTCTATCTGGATCATCTTGGTAATCCGACGATTGGTGTGGGTATGATGATTCCAAATGTTGAAGCGGCGCAAAAACTGCCATTTTATAAATTGGATAAAGATGGAGGGGTGACGAATATTCGGGCGAACAACAATGAGATTGCCGAGGCTTATGATACGGTCAAGAAACAGAAATATGGCGATAAATTTCCTGCCCGCTATTATAGGAAGTTTACATCTGTGGCATTGAAACAGGAGGATAGAGATAGGTTGTTATCGCAGAAGCTGATTGTGTTCCGCGATGAGTTGCGTATCAAGTTTCCTGAGTTTGATACCTATCCGCGTCCAGCTCAAATAGCGATTATGGATATGCAATTAAATATGGGAGACGACAAGTTCAATGCAAAATATACAGTAAATGGAGTAGAGAAGAGCGGTTGGCCGAATCTCATACCAGCCATCCATAGCGGTGATTGGAGGAGGTCAGCAAGTGAATCTCACCGAAAAGATGTAAATGAGCTTCGCAATAAAGATACGCG
>CBFGSX010000079.1:0-6534 GCA_965651535.1 uncultured Alphaproteobacteria bacterium
GAAGCGCGATTTCGGAGATCGCCCGCCGCGCCGTTCGTTTGACGATCGGCCACCGCGCTTCGAACGCCGCCCGCGCTCAAGCAGCGAAGCGGGAGCGCATGGCAGAGATGGTCATGAATTGGTGCTGTTCGGGCTTCATGCCGTGCAGGCCGCTTTGCGTAACGAAAAGCGCAAGGTCAAAGTCATCTGGGCGACTGAAAACGGCGAGGAGCGCCTGCGCGAAGCCTATGACGAAACGCGCCACCCGGAAATTAAGATCGTCGAAAAGCGCGACCTCGAACGCAAGTTGCCCGACGGCGCCGTGCATCAGGGTATGGCCGTCGCCGTGGAGAAACTCGAGGAAGTGTTCCTGACGGATGTGCTGCACGCCGCCAATCTGGAAACGGAGGCGCGTCATGTCGTCGTCATCCTCGATGAAGTTTCCGACCCGCATAATGTCGGCGCGGTGATGCGCTCGATGTCGGTGTTTGGCGCCAAGGCGCTGATCGTGCACAAGCATAACGCGCCGAACGTCACCGGCACGATGGGCAAGATCGCCACCGGCGCGCTGGAGTTTGTGCCGATGATCCCCGTGGTGAATATTGCGGGCGCGATGGAAGAATTGAAGCGCGCGGGATTCTTCGTGCTTGGCCTTGACGAGAACGCCGATTATCCGCTCTCGGGCGCGCCCAGCGACGGGCATATCGCGCTGGTTCTGGGGGCCGAAGGCGAAGGCCTGCGCGAGAAGACCCGCAAGACCTGCGATGCGATTGCCTCGATCGAGACTTTCGGCGACCTCAAGTCGCTGAACGTGTCGAATGCGGCGGCAATTGCGCTTTACGCCGCGACGCAATCAAGGCCTTGATTTCAATATAAAATATTGAATTCAGTGCCGATTTTTCTTTCTTTTATGCGGCGGTTATGGTATGCAAAACCCATGCGTCCGCTTTTGACCCTTGCTGTTGCCCTGCTTTTGGCCGTGCCCGCCATGGCCCAGGATGTGCGCGTCAATCTGATCCTGTCGCCGCATCTGGTGGGTCAAGAGGCACCGTTCTATCGCGGCGCGCGCGTCAAGATCGGCGACGAAGTCATCCCCGTGCAGGAAACCGACCTGCCCGCTGGTGCGCTGGCCGAATATAATCCGCAGCTTAATGCGGTTCTCATCAGCTCGGATGCGAATACCAGCCTCGAGGCAAAATCTCTGGCGTTGATGGATGTTCTGGCGGCGATGGAAGCCGGCGCCATCCAGACTGCCGCCGGTCGCGAACAATAAGTCGCGAACAATAAGTTTATCCGCGCAGCTGCGCGCCCAGTTTCGTCACCGCGGTAACGATATTCTTCGACACGTTTTCGATGGCGGCATCGGTCAGGGTTTCGCCCGCCGGTTGCAGCGTGACGGTGAACGCCAGCGAGCGATGGCCCGGCTCGACTCCCTTGCCCGCATAGACGTCAAAGATGGTGACGTCGGCGATCAGATTCTTGTCCACGTTGCGCGCGGCCTTGACGATCTGTTCCGCCGGAAGGTCGTTTGACACAAGGAAGGCGAAATCGCGCGTGACGGGCTGCAACGGATTAAGCGTCAGCGTCGCGCGCGTCGATTTCCGCTCCTTCAGGGGGGGTAGGCTTTCTGTGAAAATCTCGAAGGCAACGGCGGCGGGTAGATCGTATGCTTTGAGGATCGCCGGGTGTACCACGCCGAATTGCGCGAGGATATTCTTGCCCAGGCGCAACACGCCCGACTGTCCCGGATGATACCAGGGCGGCGCCTCGCGTGTCAGCGGCATGTTGTCGGGGTTCAGGCCCACCGATTGCAGCAAGGACCACACGTCGCGCTTGGCGTCGTAGAAATCGACGTTTTGCGATTTGTTTTGCCACGAGACGGGGTTTTTCGCGCCGACGCGCAAGCCCGACAGCATGACGGGCTGGGTGTCGGGCAGCAGGTCGAAATAAACCGGCCCCAATTCGAACAGGTGCGCGTCGCCCAGCTTGCGGTCGGCGTTGCGCTTGGCCGCGTCAAGTAAATTCGGCAAAACCGAATGGCGCATGACGGCCAGATCGGCGCTGATCGGGTTGGCGACGCGCACGGGCTTTTGGTCGGCATAGGAAAACGCGGTAAAGGCTTTTTCCGACAGGAAAGACCACGTGACCGCCTCGGACAGGCCGTTCACCGCGCACAGGCGGCGCAGATCCTCGAGGCGCTTTTGCGCGGGCGACAAAGCGGGCGGCGGCACGGCGCCGCCGGGGCGCACCGAGACGGGCGGAATCGCGTCGTAGGATTTCACGCGCAGCACTTCCTCGACGATGTCGGCTTCGCCTTCGATGTCGCCGCGCCAGCTGGGCGGGTTGATGTCGATCAGCCCGTCGGGACGTTCGCGCGTGGTAAAGCCCAGACGCATCAAAATGTCGATCTGTTCCGTTGTGGCGACTTCCATGCCGCCCAGCGTTTTGACGCGCTCGGGATTATACGGGATGGTGCGGTACCAGTTCGGCTCGCTGCCGGCGACGACGAGATAGCTGGGTTCGCCGCCGCAAATATCGAGGATCAAACGCGTGGCGATGGCGATGCCCTCGTCGCAGAAGGCGGGATCGACGCCGCGCTCGAAACGGTATTTGGAATCGCTGTCGATGCCGTATTTCTTGCCGGTGGCGCGTGTGCGCGTCGGGCTGAAATAGGCGCTCTCGAGGAAGATGTCGGTCGTTTCCGCCGTCGCGCCGGAGTGTAATCCGCCCATCACGCCGCCCATGGCAACGGGGCCGTTCTTGTCGCAGACGACGGTAACCTGATCGTCGAGCGTGCGCTCGATTTCTTTGAGGTCGGTGAATGTTTCGCCGTCCTTGCTCAGGCGCACGGTGATGTCGCCTGCAAGTTTTCCCGCGTCGAAAACATGCAAGGGGCGGCACAAGCCGATGCAGACGAAATTCGTGATGTCTACCAAAGCCGAGATGGGTTTCGATCCGATGGCGATCAGATAATCCTGAAGCCATTTCGGCGATGGGCCGTTTTTCACGCCGCGAATGACGCGGCCCATGAAAAGCGGACAGGCATCGGCGGTGTCTTTGTCGAAGTCGAGTTTTACCTGAATCGGGCAATCGAAACTTCCGGGCACGGGCTGGTCGGGCAGGGTTTTCAATTTGCCCAAGCCCGATGCGGCCAGATCGCGCGCCAGCCCATACACGCCTGCGCCGTCGACGCGGTTCGGCGTCAGATTGATCTCGATCACCGGATCGCCAAAGCCCATATATTGCGCGAAATCGCCGCCCACCGGCGCATCGCCGGGCAATTCCATGATGCCGTTGCTTTCATCGGAAAGTTCCAGCTCGGCCTCGGAACAGATCATGCCGTTCGATTCCACGTCGCGGATTTTTGTTTTTTTCAGCACCATACCGTTGGCCGGGATCACCGTGCCGGGCAGGGCAAAGACGACGCGCAAGCCTTTGCGCACATTTGGCGCGCCGCATACGACCTGAAGCTGTTCCTTGCCCGTATTGACGAGGCAAAGTTTTAGTTTGTCGGCATTGGGATGCTTGTCGCACTCGACGACTTCGGCGACGACGAAGTTCTTGTATTTCTCGGCGCGGTCGGTGACGCCCTCAACCTCGAAGCCCAGCGCGGTCAGGCGATCCGTGACCTGTTCCAGCGTCGCCGTCGTGTCGAGATATTCCTTGAGCCAGTTCAGCGTGAATTTCATTTCATTTTCCCCATCCTTGTCATTTCGAGGCGAAGCCGAGAAATCTCATTATTATTCTGCAAGAGATTCCTCACATGCGTTCGGAATGACAAATAAATCAATTCCCTGTCGCCCGGTTCGGTTGTTCCAGGATCGAAAACCCGTAATGCCGCAGCCAGCGCAGATCGCTTTCGAACATATCGCGCAAATCGGGCAGGCCGTATTTGAGCATGGCCATGCGCTCGATCCCCATGCCAAAGGCAAAGCCCTGATATTTCTCGGGGTTAATGCCGCAATTCTTCAACACGTTCGGATGCACCATGCCGCAGCCGAGGATTTCCATGAATTTCTCTTTTTCGCCGAAGACGATCTTGCCGTCGCGCTTGGCATAGCCGATATCCATCTCCGCCGAAGGCTCGGTAAAGGGAAAATAGCTGGGGCGGAAGCGCGTCGGCAGATGCTCGATGCCGAAATAGCTGCGCACGAAATCGTTGAGACAGCCTTTGAGGTGGCCCATCGTGACCTTGCCGATCTCGTCGACGATCAGCCCCTCGATCTGGTGGAACATGGCCGTGTGCGTGGCGTCCATTTCCGAACGATAGGTGCGGCCCGGCACGATGATCTTGATCGGCGGCTTTTGTTGCGTCATGACGCGCACCTGCACGGTCGAGGTGTGAGTTCTCAATAAATGCGAACCGTCTTCGATAAAGAACGTATCGTGCATCGAGCGCGCCGGGTGTTCGGGCGGAAAGTTCAACGCGGTAAAATTGTGGAAATCGTCTTCGATATCCGGGCCGGTGGCCACCGCAAACCCCATGGCGGCGAAGATCGACACGATCTCGTCCGTGGTCTGGGTCAGGGGGTGGATCGTCCCCGTCGGGCGTGCGGCGGCGGGCAGCGAGATGTCGATCGTCTCGGCGGCGAGTTTTTCGTTCAACGCCTCGATCTCGAGCCGTTTCTGTTTCTCGGTCAGGATATGGGTCAGCTCGTCGCGCAATTTGTTGACCTGCTCGCCGAAATTTTTGCGTTCTTCGGGCGGGAGGCTGCCGACCTGTTTGAGCAATCCCGTGACCTCGCCGGACTTGCCCAGGAATTGCACGCGCACGGCATCCAGCGCGTTGAGGTTCGCGGCTTTGCCGATGGAATCGAGGGCGGCGGATTTCAGTTTCTGCATCGTGTCGGACATAAAGGATTGTTTAGCGGATTAGGGGCCGGGTGGCAAAGGGGATGTCGCCCCGTTCCAACCCCTTAATTATATACATAATGCAGTTATGGTGGGTGGGGTGGTAAAGCGGGGACAAGGCGGTCGCGACGCCTAGGCGGCTTGGGAGTGTTTCATAAAGCTGCGCCACTTGGCGACAAGGCGACGAAAGCGCGGGGAGTCGTTGGCGGCCAAGACCTCGTCGGCGGTCATCCATTTCAGATCGCCGGACTCGTCGCTGACGGTGAATTCCTCCGAACCGGTGCAGCGAAAAAACGCCAGTAAGTCGTAATGCTCATGCGCGGCTTCGTTGCGTTTCGGATTTTCAGGGATGGGATTCAAGAAGTTCGATCCGGTCGGCGCGGGTCATGGGAGGAGTATACCAAAAGATTTTAATTTTTGAAACGCAGAGCTAAACAGAGATAGACAGAGTTCTTTTGTCTTTACTGCCGCGCAGCGGCCTGAAAATACGATACGAACGGCATGACAGGATTTATGCGCTTCGCGCGGAGCCACCCGCTAAAACGGAATACTCTGTCTATCTCTGTTTAGCTCTGCGTTTCAAATACCTACTAGACCACCTCCCTTAATCCCGATAAATTGCTAAAATGTCGTCGTTTCAATTTCTCCAGCCGCTCGTGCCGATGCTTTCCGCCGTTTTAGCGACTGTGCTGGTGGATGTCGCGTTGCGTTTTCTGGTGCCGCCCGCCCGCGACCGCTTTGATCCGCTTTTGGGCATTCCCGCGCGCGTTGCGCAACGTCTTGAAAGCAAACTCAACCGCGTGGAGCGCACGCTTGCGGCACGCGGCACGCGGGGATTGATTGCGTTGTTGGTGCTGCTTGCCTTGGGTGTCGTGCTGGGGGCGGGGCTGACGGGTTTTTCGAAGCAGTTTGAAATGGCGATCCCGGTCATATTTTTCCTGTGTTTCCGCGTGACCTATCCGTGGACGGCGGGGCACGAGGTTCTCAAGGCGTCGGGTGTCGCCGGGGCGGTGGCGGTGCTCGCGCGTCGGCGCGTCCATGTGGCGGTGCCGACGAAAAACCCCGACAAGCACGCCGTGCTGCGCATGGTGATTGAATCGGCCGCCTTGTCCTTGCATCTGGGGCTTTTGACGCCCGTTTTTTGGGCGGCATTGGGCGCGTATTTCCACGTCTCGGCGGTCTTTACCGTCGCGCTCGTCGTGACGCTGCTCGAGGCCGTGCGCGTGGTGGTGACGACGGAAAACACCCACGCGCCCTTTGCGCGGCCTTTCCGCATGGTCGAGCTGGTGTTGAATTTCGTGCCGGCGCGCATTGCCGCCGTGCTGTGGATTTTGGCGGCGGTGTTCACGCCGAAAACGTCGCAAAAAGATGCGTGGGATGGTATATTCAATCAATCGGCCAAGCACCGCCTGTATAACGAGGGCTGGCCGATTGCGGCGGTGGCGGGCGCGCTCAATATCGCGCTGCCCGGCGGCGCGGCGAAGAATGACTGGATCGGCCCGAAAAAGGCCACCGCGCAAGTGTCGCCGCCCGATCTGCGCCGCGCTTTGTGGTTGCACGCTGTGGCGCTGGGGCTTGTGGTGCTGGTGTTTACCGCTATGATTTTTCTGGGGCTGTCTTCATGAGTGTTACATTTGCCGATATTCGCGCCATGGTCTCGCAAATCGAGGAATGGCACGGCGTGCCGCCAGAAAATTTCCGCAA
>CBFGSX010000080.1:0-6402 GCA_965651535.1 uncultured Alphaproteobacteria bacterium
TCGAATGTCAGCGCCAGCATTGTCGCCAATCAATGCGCGACCGAGCCGGTGCGTCCGGGGCTGGAATGTCCTGTGACGGTGGCCATCAAGGGTGAGTCCAGCGGGCGGTATCGCGTCGGAATGCTGGTGAACCATTCGGGCCGCACGCGCGTTTCCAACAGCGCGATTGTCGGGAATATCGGCGCCAGCAGCGGCACGGCGACGGGTATGCCGCTTAATGAGGTCGAGGCCTTTCCGTCCATTGTCAATTTCGACAAGGCCAAGGGGCGCACCTTGCTGGTGCGCTCGCTTGTCTTGCGCAACGGCTCGAGCGGCGAGATCACGGTCTCGGGCATCGATCTGGTCGCATCCCCGTTGACGGGTTTTTCGGTTTCCGCGCCGGATTGCGACAGTCTTGAACCCGGAAGATCCTGCGTTGCGACGGTGACCTGGGCGCCGTCCGTCGAGGGCAAGGCCGAGGGCGTTTTGGTGTTGCGCCATGACGGCCCGTCGGGCGACTTGCAAATTCCGATCATGGGCGAATACGAAAGAACGAAGACGGATACGGCCGAGACCTTCCCGTCTCCCATTCCCGGCCAGGGTCTTTTGGTCGCCGATCGTGATTCGATCAATTTTGGTTCCGGCATTGACGGCGCGGCCTCCATGTCGATCACGCTGATCAATATGGGCGATAAAAAGCTCCGCCTGAATCAGGTGCGTTTGGCCGGATCGGATAACGGCTTGTCTTTGTCTAACGATGATTGCTTCGCGGGCAAGACTCTTGAGCGGAACGATGGTTGCGTCCTGACGATCAACTGGCTGCCGCGCCGCAAAGGCCCGGTGATCGACGATATCCAGATTATCCATGACGGCGCGCGCGGCGTGCTGGTGCTGCCGGTGCGCGGCACGGCGACCGAGGTGGTCAGCCTCAATATGCCCATGCTGGGCGGCGGGATGCCGAAACTGGGCCGGGGCGATCTCGATGAGTCGCTTTTGGGCGGCGAAAGCGGGCGCAAATCGGGTCTGGGGACGGATGGTCTGGCGTTGGCAACAGATGTATCGGGCCTGAACGGATACCGTGTGACGTCGCTCTCGGCGCAACGCGGCGTTATTTCCGGCCCGCGCGGGCGTGTCGTGGTGGTGGACGGGATGCCGGTGGCCATCTCGGGCGGGCACTGGATTCCCCGCGTCTTGCCCGAGGGCGTGGAATTGATCGGCGCGAAGGATTCCGTTTTCCTGATGTTTGACCGCTCCTTGGGCGTGATCGCGCCGGGCGGCGGAGCCTCTGTCGCAGCGCCTTCGGGAGGCGGCAGCTAGGAAACGCTGCCGACAGGAAAAATGGTCGAAACGAAATCGCAGGACACCAAAAAAGGAGAAGGCCGCGAGCGCTATGTCGACATGGTGCAGCGCGAGCGCGCTCTTTTGGTTGAAAAAGGCGTCAATCGTTCGCTTGAGCAGATGCTGGTCGCGGCGGCGGGCTTTTCGGCCACGGATGAAAAACTCGATTCCGAGCGCCACAGCGCCACCGGCGACCAGCTGCGCGCCGCCATACCGGTTCAGGCCTGGATGCCGCTCAACATTCACCTCGTCGCGCTGACCGAAGGAAAATTGCAGATCGCGCCGCTTTACGATTTCAACGATCGGCAAAAAGAATCCCTGATGGCGACGATCCGCCGCAGCGGATTTCGTGTCGACGATATTGAAATTTTGTTGTGGGATCGCGGCGAGCTGATCGAAACGCTGCGCCGCGTGCACGATCTGTCGGCCGAACGAACGGAAAAAACGCTCAATAGCTGGCTGCGCGACATGGATAACGGTCTGTTGCTCAACCAGTTCGTGCGCGACATGATGGCCGAGGCGTTGCATTTGCGCGCATCGGATATCCATTTGCTCCAGGATCCGAATCCCGAGATTCCCAACTGGTTGAAATACCGTATCGACGGCGATCTCGTGCCGATGCACTTGCTGCCTTCCGATGCGATGGGTCGTCTGACGACGGTGTTGAAACGCGACGGGGGCTTGAACTTCGGCGATCGCGTCACGCCACAGGATGGACGTTTTAGTTTTGTTTGGCAGGGGCGCACCGTCGATGTCCGTGTTGCCGCCGGCCCGCAGGGGCAAGAAGGTGAAAAACTGACGCTGCGTCTGCTGGATCGTGCCTCGCTCAAGAGTTTCGACGATCTGTTCCGCCGCCATGAAAAAGTCAAAGAGGCGCTGCTCAAGGTGCTCGAGCCGCAGATCAAGGGGGATGGCGGGCTTTTGCTTTTGTCGGGGCCGACGGGTTCCGGTAAGTCGACGACCATGTATGCCGCGGTCCAACAGATCGACCGCCGCCGCCGTCATGTGCTGACCATCGAAGACCCGATTGAATACGAACTACGCTATGCGACGCAATGGCAGGTGATCCAAGGGCGCAAAGGCAGCGAGTTCGCCGATCTGATCCGCGCCTCGATGCGTCACGATCCCGATTACATCATCGTCGGGGAGATGCGCGACGGCGAGACGGTCGAAACCGCGCTCAAGGCGGCTGAATCCGGCCATACCGTGATCTCGACCATCCATGCGGATTCTGCGATTCAGACTCTGGAACGTTTGCGTTCCTTTATGCCGGTCGAGCGCGACCGCGCCTCGACCTATACGTTGGCGCAACAGATCCGCGCCATTTTGAACCAGCGTCTCGTCAAGATCATGTGCCAGGGCTGTTCGCAAAAAGTCACGGCAGGCGATGTCTATTCACCCGAAGAATTGCAAACGATGAAAATCGAGGCGGGCCACACGGTGCGCCGCCATAATCCGAACGGCTGCGATTTGTGCAACCGCACCGGCTATCACGGCCGGACGCTTCTTCTCGAGGCGTTGCTCGTCGAAGGCAATGACGAAACGCGCAACCAGCTTTATGCGACGATGATGCGCAACACCTCCGAGGTGGTCGACGTTCCCGGTGTGACCTTCTTCAGCCGCGCCGACAATATCCGGCAGCTGGTGCAGGACGGTCTGGTCGATCCGATAGCGGGTTTGCATCAGGTCATGTCGCTGCACGAGGGTTGATCTCATGCAACAATGGATCGCCGAGGTTGCCGTCGATACGCGTGGAAAAATCCGCAAGGAAACGCGCACCTATTATATGCCGACCATCGAGGATGTGCGCCGCCAGATCGCCGAAGAAGGCGGTTATCCTGTGCGTATCCGCGAACACAAGCGCTCGATCATGGAACGTATGCTGGCGCGCTCGAGCTGGCAGCAGGTGCAGCTGCTGCGCGGTATCCAGTTTAGGTCGAACTCGACCTCGCCTTCGGTGGCGTTCTGGCGCCTGATCGACGCCGAGACGAATCCGCGGATGCAGAATATCCTGACCCCCGCGCGTGAAGCGCTGGCGCGGGGCCTCGGCGTGATCGAGGGGTTGAAAGCCTTGCAGATGTTTGACCACTCGACCATTGCGATTCTAGCGGCATCGGAAAGATCGAACCGCCTGCATGAAGGGATCCCGCACGCGATCCAGAACATCACGCAAAAACGCAAGAACGTCGCCAAGATCGCCGGAACGATTGCCTGGCTGGGTTTCGATATCTTTTCGATCGTGCAGGCGATGTTGTGGGGACGCGGCACGATCATCGGCTGGTTCAAGAAGAACGCTCCGACGGAGCCTGCGCGCAAGGCTGAATTCGACGAGACGATTACCACGCTTGAAAATCTGTGGAACGTGCTTTTGGTGATTGCGCTGGCGGCGGGGGCGTTCCTGGTCTGGACAGTGATTTCCTTTTGGATCAATCGCGGAAAAAAAGACTGGCCGACGGCGCGCATTGTGCGGCGTATCCCGCTGATCGGCGGCTATTTGCGCGATCTGGGTTTTGCCGATTCGATGGCGGCGGCGGCGCGCATGATTCACGGCAACGTGTCCATCGTCAACGTGCTGCAACAGGCGGCCGAGGCGACCAACGTGCCCGAGGTGGCCAGTTTCTGGCTGGACGCCTATGCCGATCTGTCGCGCGGGATCACGCTGGGGGCGGCGCTCGACCGCGATCCCTTGAGTCGCGGCGAACGCATGGAGTTGATGACTGTGTCCGATCTTAATCAGATCGCAACGGTTTTGGAGGCAATCTCGGAAATGAGGGCTCAGGCGGCAAGCTCGAAAAACAGCTTGATCGTCTGGCTGGCGTTCATCCTGACGGGTCTTTACCTGTTGGTCGCGTTTGGTTCGGCGATTTTCGCCCTGCGTCTGATGAACTTCAGCATGGACAACCTGATGAGCGATATGCTCGGCGGTATGTAGGCGGGAAAACGAATGGTAGAAAGCGCAACCTTTTCAGCAGAACGAAGAACGGCGGTCGGTAAATCGGGTGCGGCGGCTTCGTCGAACGAGACGGGCCTTTTACCCTATCTGCCCGGCGATCTTATCGGCGGCTCCGTGCCCCATATTGCCGGTTCCGAGGATGAATCGGTCTGGAACGCCGCCGCCCAGGCCTGCGCGACGGATCGTGTGCATTACGTTTACAGCGTTGACGAGGGCCGCGTGTGGTATCTGGCCGCGCCGTCTTCGACCATGGCGTCGAACCCCGACAGCTGGTGTCCTCTGGCGGCGGCCTTGCCGGGCAATAGCGAATACTGGGATCGGGAAACCGTTTATCTCTATGATCAGGAAGGGACGGCCGCCGGCCTGCGCTGGGACGAGGAAACAGGCCGGATGCAGGTTTTCGTCGGCCCGTCGCGGACGGTTTTGCCGCGCCTCCAGACTCTCGATGCGAATTTCGTGACCATCAACGCCGAGCGCGCCAAGCCTGTGCCGTGGCGCAACATGGCGCTGAACGAGGAAAAACTGTCGCGCGCAACGGTGCGGATTCTGGTGTGGTCGGGGACAGTGGTCGCGCTGGCGGCGCTGGGGTTCTGGTTTGTCACCCATGTGGCGGCGGTGGCGTTGCGCCCCAATCTGACCAAGGCGCAGGCGGAAACAAAAGCCGCCACGGAAAAACTGATGCTGCAAGCCTCGCAGGTCACGCGCAACGATTCGGATCGTCATATTTTCCGCCTGCAGGAATTGCTGCTCCAGCTCCAGAACATCAACGGAACCTTGCTCAAATACGAGGTCAAGGGCAATAACGTGCTCTGGGAAGCCTTGATTCCGCCGGCGACCGGCGGGGACGGGCTCAAGGCCTTGCGCGCCAAGGCGGTGGGATCGTCGCCGGATGGCCGGATCAAAATTCAAGGCAATATGTAGAGATAATATCTAAAATTGTCCCTAAAGTTAAAATTCTTGTAAAATCTCTATGAGATAATCGGCTTAATATACAAAAAAGCCTCAGAGGGGAATTTCGCGAATGGCGCTTCCATCGCCCGATATACAATCGTTGAAAAAAATCAACTGGCGCAAGGTGGCCTCGTATGCCAACCCGCAATCCGTCAAGGATTTCGACGCTTTTCTTGACCGCTTGCCGCAGCGCGCCGGGATGAACGGCATCATCATCGCCAGCATCATCTGGGGGATTGCCGGGGCCGCGATTTTGTTTGCCTATACCAAGTCCGTGGATATCCAGAAACTGCACGAGGAAATGACCCAGGCCGAAGCCTTGCGCCCGACCGTTCCGGTCATCAGCCATATCAAGGTTCCCGACGCCCAGATCAAGGCACAGGTCGAGAAAATGCAAGCCATCTACAAAGGGCTTTCCATCGATATGAGCGGCTCGACGGTGAAGATTTCCGCCGCCAGCGCGCGGGATTTTGCGGCCTGGCGGGCGGCCATCGGCGATCTGGCCTATGGCGGGATTGGCTGGCGCGTGCAGGTTTCCGAATTATGCGCAGGGCGCGAATGTTCCGGGACGGCCGGACGCTCCGGCGCGGCGCTTCAAGCGGTCTTGTCAGTTCAGCAACTAGATATTAACCTTCAGGGCGTTAAAAGCTAAAACATGACCAGAAAACAGGGGGGTCTCATGACCATGAAACAAGACAGACGATCGGCAGAAGCGGGGAACGCCTTGTTCCTTATTCTGATCGCAGTGGTGCTGTTCGCGGCGCTGTCCTACGCGATTACCCAATCGAATCGTGGTGGTGGCGCGCCGAACCGCGAGACCTCGCTGGTGGCCAGCACGACCATCATGCAATATTCCTCGGCGATCCGCACCGGGGTCACGCGCCAGCTTCTGCGTAACATTGCGGTGGCGCAGCTTGATTTCACCGCGCCCCCGGTCTGTACGGCGGGTGTGACCTGTCCGAACTTTGTCTTCCACCCCGAGGGTGGCGGTGTGGCGCATCAGGCCATCGATATTCAAGCGGTGAATCCTACCGGTGCTTGGACTTTTCCTGATGATATCATTGTAACAAATGTTGGAACTGCAGCGGCTGATTTGGTTGCTGTTCTCACAGATGTCAGACAACCTATTTGCGAGCGTATTGCCAGACAGGTTGGTGGTGAAGCTGCAAACATACCAACCT
>CBFGSX010000081.1:0-6347 GCA_965651535.1 uncultured Alphaproteobacteria bacterium
ACCCGATTTTCCCAGTTTTCGGCGTAATCCGCAAAACGGGTGTCGAATTCTTCTTTTGATGAAATCGCCAACCCCAATTGCGCCATTTTGGCCGTCAGATCGGTCCAAACCGCTTCTTTGGTTTCCGGCGTCGCCATTTTCTCAAGCTCGAGGATTTTGCCGTAGCCGCGCGTATCATCCAGCGCCACCGTTACATCGCCCCAAGCATAAGACAGGCGCTTGCGGAACCATTTGATTTTGACGGTGTATCCGAGCGCCGCGAAAATCCCCGCCGCCGCGTCGAATTGCTCAGCAGGAAAACGCGCCTCGTGTTCCTCGCGCGCATCGGAATGCATTGCGCCCTTCTTCATCCAGATTTTGGCGTAAGTGTCGTTGCGTTGAATGCGCAGATCGACAGGTGCATCGAAATAATGCGTTTCCTGACACTCCTCGCCCTGAAACGCGGCATTCTTTTCCATGAACGCCCGCACCGCATCATATTGCGCGTCAGTCAAAAACGTGCGGATTTCAACTTCGATGTTGTTCATAGGGAAACTATGGCTTGCCATCCGAAGCCCTGCAAGGGGCGAATGGGTGGCTTGCCGAGCCGTAGCCCCCCCCGAAGGGAGCGAAGGATGGTCGGGTAGAGAGGATTCGAACCTCCGGCCTCTTCGTCCCGAACGAAGCGCGCTACCAGGCTGCGCTACTACCCGACTTTGGTCACTTTGGGACGGCCCCGGTTTTACCCCCGCGGCGGGGCCAGAGTCAACCGAATACGTTAATCTCTTTAAGGCCGGCCTGCCAGCCGAAGCTCCCACGGGGAGCGTAGGATGGTCGGGATACACAGATTGGCTGCTACGCGCCGCGTCTGCGTTCCCTGACGGGAACTTGCCGTCGAACTGGGACTTCAAATCTGCCTCGTAACGCGACCATTAAAAAAGCCCCCGAAAGGGGGGGCTTTTTTAATGGTCGGGATACACAGATTCGAACTGTGGACCTTCTGTTCCCAAAACAGACGCGCTACCAGGCTGCGCTATATCCCGCCGGACACGGGTTTACCACGTTAAATCCACCAATGGCAAGCGTTTTTATTGACATAACTTGAAATCCTTTGTATAAATTCTTCATGACGCAGCAGGCATCCCCTCTTCCCCCTTTCCACATCAACCGGATCAACGACCGGAGCTTGGGCGACCTGGATTCCCCGCTCTGGCACAAAATCGACGCAGGCTATGAAAGCGTGCGCGACGATCTTGTACGCTATTACCGATCCTGCATCGATGACATCCTCGCAGGCAAACACGAGGCACCCGATGCGGTCTATGATGCGGCGCGCGCCAAGTTTCCGAATAACTGTTTCAGCTATGCCATCGGCATGATCGCGACAGGTCGCCACACATTATCCCCGGACTATTTGAATATTCTGGATTTTTCGAATCCTCAGGAACAGGAAGCGCAGCTTGCTCCCAATCTCTATTACCGACTGATAAGAGACTATGATGACGAGGTGGATTTCCTTAATCGCGTGACGCATCCGCTGATGGCTCCCGTTGCATCTTCGCATGACACGCAACTTGTCCAAAGCCACCCTGTCATCGGTCTTTATATGGCGGACGATTTCCATTTTATCCGCGTCAATATCACGCATGACGGACAAAAACCGTCCCTGTCATTTTCACAAAAAGAAGGGTGGTGCGGAGAAATCATATCGTCTCAAAGCCTGAAATCTTTTCAAAAAAACTATTCCCGATCACTCAGTGCGGAATACATGCATCCCGTGTTGTTCGCGGCATCCGCGTTATTTGTCGGACGCCGCTTTGATATGCAACAAATGTCGGACAACGACTCAAAAAAAGAGAGCGGATACAGGCTGACCCTTAAGGCCGCGCCTTAGGCGATCTTCCGATACTTGATCCGGTGCGGCTGGTCGGCATCATGGCCGAGGCGGCGCTTGCGGTCTTCCTCGTAATCGGCGAAATTGCCCTCGAACCATTCGACATGGCTATCGCCCTCAAAGGCCAGAATATGCGTCGCAAGCCTATCGAGGAACCAGCGGTCGTGCGAGATCACCACGGCGCAGCCGGGGAAAATCTCGAGCGCGTCCTCGAGCGCGCGCAAGGTTTCGACATCCAGATCGTTGGTCGGCTCGTCGAGCAGCAGCACGTTCGCGCCCGACTTCAACATCTTGGCCAAATGCACGCGGTTGCGTTCACCGCCCGAGAGCATCTTCATAGTTTTTTGCTGATCGCCGCCCTTGAAATTGAAGGACGCGACATAGGCGCGGCTCGGCATGGATTTCGTGCCGAACTCGATATTGTCGAGCCCGTTGGAAATTTCCTGAAACACGGTTTTATTGTCGTCCAGCGCATCGCGGCTTTGATCGACATAGCCCAGCTTCACCTTGTCGCCGATTTCAATCGTCCCAGAATCGGGTTTTTCCTGACCGGTGATCATGCGGAAGAGTGTGGATTTACCGGCGCCGTTCGGGCCGATCACGCCGACAATGCCGCCCGGCGGCAGGTTGAACGTCAGATTGTCGATCAAAAGACGGTCGCCATAGGATTTGGACAGGCCTTTGATTTCGATAACCTTGTTGCCCAGGCGCTCCGGCGTCGGGATGACGATTTGCAGCTTTTCCCATGTCTGGGCTTCGGATTGCGCCAACAAATCTTCATAGGCCGTGATACGCGCCTTGGATTTCGCCTGACGCGCCTTGGCACCTTTGCGGATCCATTCCAATTCGCGCGCCAAAGTTTTGTCGCGGGCCTCGGCCTCTTTGGCTTCTTGTTGCTGGCGTTTTTCCTTGGCGACCAGATAGGCGGTGTAATTGCCCTCATACGGATAACCCGTGCCGCGGTCGAGTTCCAAAATCCAGCCCGTGACGTTATCAAGGAAATAACGGTCGTGGGTAATCATCACCACCGTGCCTTTGTAATCGCCCAAAAACCGTTGCAGCCACGCCACCGATTCCGCATCCAGGTGGTTGGTCGGCTCGTCGAGCAGCAGCATATCCGGCTTGCTCAGCAACAGACGCGCCAGCGCGACGCGGCGCTTTTCGCCGCCCGACAATTTCGTCACTTCGGAATCGCCCGGCGGACAGCGCAGCGCATCCATCGCCAATTCCGCCTCGCGGTCAAGGTCCCACAGATTGCCCGCGTCGATGATGTCCTGTAATTCCGACTGGCGCGCGATCAGCTTGTCCATTTCCTCGGGGCTCATTTCCTCGGCGAACTTCATCGAAATCTCGTTGAATTCATCCAAGACCGCCCGCTTGTCGGCCAGACCTTCCATCACGTTTTCGTGCACGGTTTTCGTCGGATCGAGCTTCGGCTCCTGTTCCAGATAGCCGATTTTCGTGCCATCCATCGCCCAGGCCTCGCCATGAAAATCCTTTTCCACGCCGGCCATGATTTTCAGCAGCGTCGATTTACCGGAACCGTTCGGGCCCAGCACGCCGATCTTTGCGCCCGGATAAAAGGACAGGAAAATATTGTCCAAGACCTTTTTCCCGCCGGGATAGGTCTTGCTGAGGCCTTTCATCACGTAAATATATTGTCCGGCGGTGCTCATGGTCGTTTTTCCCTTTGTTTTCTTGAGACTGGAAACATAGCATAAATTCGGCTATGCTCAAGCCGTAAGGAGTGTCCAAATGCCGCAATCGCCCCATATTTTCAAGAAAAATGACGATAAATCCCTGCACGACCTTGGCGGTTCCGGCCCCGTTCTGACGGTGACCATCGGCTGGGAGAACAAGCCCAAGCCCGGCCTGATCAACAAATTCCTCAACAAACGCGAGGATGCCGATCTGGATCTTTCCTGCGTGATTTACGACATTCACGGCGAGCGTCAGGATTGCGTCTGGTATGCCCAGCTGCGCAGCAAGGACGGCGCGGTGCGCCACAGCGGTGACAACACGGTCGGTCTGGACGATTGCGACGACGAGGCGATTACCATCGACCTCAACCAGATCAGCCCCGAGGCGAAATCCCTGTTCTTTGTCATCAGCTCATTCAAGCATGACGGTTTCGCCGCCATCAAATACCTGCATTGGCGCGTGATGGACGCCGCCGCGCACCGCGAGATGGGCCGCTATGTCGTGACCGAGTTTCCCAAAATTTCCGATCCGGAAAACGCCAAAATATTGTTACGCCTGCAAAAGGAAACGCTGGACGGCATCACCATGTGGCGCGTCAAGGCGCTGGACACGGCCGCCACCGGTCAGAACGTGCAGGAAGTGTTCTCGGAAATCCGCTCGTTGCTGGACGCGGCCTAGCGCCCGCCGCCCATGGGCGGTTTCGTCGAGACCTTATCCCCCTTCAGGGAACGTCCGCCACCCGTGCCGCCTGCCGTGGCGTTGCCCTCGGCTTCGTCGATGGTCGCTTTGAAGAGGGATTCAAAATCCGGCACCGTGCCTTTTTTGATCAGCGCCACGGCCTGTTTGATGAAACGGCAGCCGCCCTCGAACCAGTTGCGCTTCTTGCCCGCCAGTTGCTGGCCGTTATAGCGCAACGACGTCGCCATAAAAACGCCGGTCGGCTCGCGCGTCAGCTGGAGTTGCAGGATCTGTTTGAAATTCGTCTTATTGTGCGGGCCGTGTTCGATCTGCTGGATCTCGGCATTAATCAGCCGTCCGTCGCCCGAGAGGCTGACATCCGCCATCACGTCCAGCCCCTTTTCCGGGTTGAAATAATCATAGGGAATCGTCTCATAGGGTCGAAGCACGGCTTCGACCCCGATCTTGTTCAGAAATTGCTCCAATGTAAGACGCATTGCTATTCTCTTAGCATAGAGACAGAATAAGGACAATAATACTCGGTTTGAAGAAGCCGTCATCCCCGCGCAGGCGGGGATCCAGCGGCACAAAATCCGGATTCAAACTGGATTCCCTCTGGAGTTTACCCCGTGCTACGACACGGGGCGGGAATGACGAGAGCAAGGAAAATGACATGAATCATCTTATCAAGGGCGGCACCACCTTTTCGGCGCTTCAGGTCAACCTGCAAAAAGGCGAGACCGTCAAGGCCGAGCGCAATGCCATGATGGCCATGTGCGGCAACCTGACCCTGTCGGCGCGCATGGATGGCGGGTTCCTGCGCGGACTGGCGCGGAAATTCTCGGGCGAGAGCTTCTTTTTTCAGGAAATCCGCGCCGAGCAGGCGCCCGGCTGGGTCATGCTGGCCCCTGTGACGCCGGGCGGCATCATCGCCGTCGAGCTGGACGGCAAAACGGGCATTACCGCCGAAAAAGGCGCGTTTTTGGCCGCCAGCGAAAATGTCGCCGTCTCAAGCAAGATGCAGGGGATCGGCAAGGCCATCTTCGGCGGCGAAGGCCTGATCGTCGTCAAAATCGGCGGGCGCGGCACGGTATTCCTCAGCGGCTTCGGCGCGGTCGAGCCGATCACGCTCGAGGCCGGACAGGAATTCACCGTCAACAACTCGCATCTGGTCGCATGGGAGGACAGCGTCACCTATCAGCTTGCCAAAGGGGGGAGTTCCTGGACATCGGCCGTTCTGGGTGGCGCGGGGATCACGCTGCGCCTTACCGGGCCGGGCCGCGTCTGGGTGCAGACCCGCACGATCTGGGCCTTCAAGAACTGGTTGGGCATCTTGCCGCACCAGCTAAACTCCGCTAGAAAATAACCATTCCGGCCGCATAAGGATTTTCGCCTATGACCGACATGACCTGGCTCCTCCTCGCAGGCGGCATCGCCCTCGTCATTCTGACGATCTATGTCGGGTTCGACAAACTGGTCAAAATGCAAAAAGACCATTTCGACAAGCTCAACGGCGGAAATGCCGCCCTCGCCAAACGCGAAAAACTTGTGTTGGCCTCGGCTTTCGCCAACGAGCTGACCGAGAACAAGATCAAATGCGAGGCTTTCATCACCATCTATACCGAGCTGTTGCGCAATTTGCGCGATCTCGAGAAAAAAGCCGCTTATGAAAGCACGGGCGATTTCATCCACCAGCACCCGCCTCTGGCGCGCGACATTTACGATACCAACGTGGACAAGCTGCATTTTTTCGGCACAAAGCTGGGCGACGATCTGACCAACGCCTATGCCGCCATCCGCTCCGAGCCGCAATATTTCTCGCTCGAGGCGAAAATGCCCCGCGCCAGCGCCATCCGCATCGTCGAAATGGTGCTGGACGACGCGCAAAAAACCCTCGAGCCGATCGAGCCGATCATCGCCGCGCTGCATGTCATCATCCGCGACGGCAACAAGCAATAACGGAGAGTCCAAAATGAAAAAACTTCTGCTGGCTTCGAGTTTTCTTGTCGCCTTTTCCTCGGGCGCGTCCGCCGACGTGACGCTGCGCGAGGTCGTGCTGTCCTCGAGCGGGCTGGGGCAATATACGTTTTCCGCC
>CBFGSX010000082.1:0-6307 GCA_965651535.1 uncultured Alphaproteobacteria bacterium
ACGACAAATCCTATCACGCCTCCGCCGAATATCGGCTGGCGAAGAAAATCGTCGACCATGCGGAATCGCTGATCCGCGACAAGAAAGTCCCGCCCGGCGATATCATGGTGCTGGTGCGCACACGCAGCGGCATCGTCACGCCGCTGACCAAGCTTTTCAAGGATCGCAACATCCCCGTTCTCGGTGCGGATCGTCTCGTGATGAAAGACCAGCTTGGCGTGCAGGATTGTCTTGCCGCGCTCGAGCTGACCTATCATCCGCAGGACGACACGCTGCTGGCCTGTTTCCTGAAATCGCCTTTCATCGACATGGCCGAGCGCGATCTGCACGATTTATGCGTCGGCGCGGGTTCGTCGCTATGGGAAAGACTGTCGCGCGCGCCGCGCCATGCCGAAATTTTCGATTACCTTGAAAAACTCGCCTCTACCGCCCGCAAGCAAGGCGTCGCCGCGTTTTTGTCGCAGCTTTTGAATACGCCCTGCCCGGCGGACGACCATAGCGGTCGCCGCGCTATGATCCGCCGCCTGGGTTATGAGTGCAACGATATCCTGAACGAGTTGATCGGAAAGGCCCAAAGCTTTGAAACCGACCATCTGAACGATGCGCCGCATTTCGTGACATGGGTTCGTCACAACGATCATGTCTACAAAGAACAAAGCCACGACGTGGACAAGTCGCGCCTGCGCATCATGACAGTGCACGCCTCCAAAGGCCTGCAGGCGCCGCACGTGATTCTGGCCGATGCCCATTCGTGTCTTGCCCATTACAACAGCAGCCGCGACGTGCTGTGGTCGAACGATATCCGCAACGGCTTGATGTGGACGGCGACGAAACCCCATCACCCTGCCATCGTTTCCCTCAAAGCGGCGCGCGAAGAATTTTCACATGGCGAGTATTACAGACTTTTATACGTCGCCTTGACCCGCGCCGAGAACAGCCTTGTCATTTGCGGAGTTGAATCCAAAGCCTCGCATCCGACATGGTATGACATCGCGCAGCGTGCCATAACGGCGATGGGCGCGACCGATGGCACGCTTTCCTTTGGCACGCACACGCCAAACGACAACGAAAAAACGACTATCGCGCGCAAGCCGATTCCGGCGTGGATGTTCGAGCCGCCCAAAGACGAGCCGGCCACGATCCGTCCGCTGCGCCCGTCTCAGGCGCCCGTCTCCGAACCGGCCGCCTCCAGTCCTTTGAAACAAACGAAAACCGATCTTTATCAGCGTGGCATCGCCCTGCACCATGTGTTCCGTGTCGTGCCGGAGCATCCTCTGGAACAACAAGATACGATCATCGACAAAATATTGTCGCAATACGGCGACATCGACCGCGACGGCCTCAAACGCGAGGCGCTGACCGTTTTTCGCCATCCCGATTTCTCATTCCTGTTCACGCCGCAGGCGCGCGCCGAAGTACCGCTGGTCGGCGAGGTTGAAATCGACGAAAAAAAATACGCCGTCAGCGGACAGGTCGACCGACTTCTGGTCACCCCTGAACGCGTCATCGTCGTCGATTACAAAACCAACCGCCCGCCCGCCAGAGACGAAACCGACGTGTCCGAAGCCTATCGCCACCAGCTGCGCGTCTATAAAATTTTGCTGGAACAAATCTATCCCGGGCAACAAATCGACTGCGCCCTTTTATGGACGGCGAACGCCTATTTGCTGCCGGTTTCGGTGTAATCCACCTTTACAAAAAAAAGCCCTTGCGGCGGGGCGGTCGGCCCGGCGGCGGTGCGGTCACGCGCTGCAAGGATTTTCGGCATGATCTCGAGAGGCCACGCCCCCTCGCCGATTTTCTTCAGCGTGCCGACGATGTTTCGCACCTGATGATGCAAAAAAGACCGCGCCTCGAAATAAAACACGACGTTCTCGCCCTCGCGCGCGACCTTGCAGAGATCCATCGTCTTGACGGGGGATTTCGACTGGCAATCGACGGCGCGGAACGAGGTAAAATCATGCGTGCCGATCAGGACGTCCGCCGCTTTTTGCATGATGGCTATATCCAGATCGTGATGCACATGCCAGCAATAGCCGTGCCCGACGGCAGGCGGCGCGGAACGGTTGCAAATCACATAGCGATAGGCGCGGTTGCGCGCATCGAAACGCGCATGAAACTCGGGGGAGACTTCTTCCGCTGACAGGATCGAAACCAGATGCGGCCGCACCAGCGCATTCAAACCGTTGCGAATGGTAAAGGCCGGAAACTCTTTTTGCAGGTCGAAATGCGCCACCTGACCCAGCGCGTGCACGCCGGCATCGGTGCGGCCTGCCGCGGTAACGACGACTTCTTCGCCAGACATTTTGAAAATCGCTTCCTCGACGACTTGCTGGACGGAAATATCCCTGTCCTGACGCTGCCAACCGTGAAACCCCGCGCCATCATATTCCAACGTGATTTTCCAGCGCGTCACAGAACATCTCCGACCGAAACGACAAAGCCGCGGCAAAATTCGTCGATTTTCTGTCTGTTCTTTCCGGCGCGCTGCACGGTTTTCAACGCCAACGCCCCGCGCCCGCAAGCCACGACAAAAGACGCGCCCACAACCGTTCCCGCCGCGCCGGATTGCGCCACGGCTTCGGCCTCGTGCAGGCGAATGCGCTCGCCTTTATAGTCAAAAAACATTCCCGGCCATGGCGTGAAAGCGCGCAATTTTCGCTCGATCACCTCCGCACCCAAACTCCAGTCAATCTGGCCTTCTTCTTTTTTCAGCTTGTGCGCATAGGTCACGCCCTCTTCCGGCTGAATCTCGGGCTTCAAACTGTTCATATCCCGCAACGCCTCAACGATCAGCTCCGCGCCGATAACGCTCAGGCGGTCATGCACGCTCTGCCCCGTATCGCTGGGCGCAATCGGGGTGGATTTTTTCAACAGCATCGGCCCCGTGTCCAACCCCGCATCCATCTGCATAATGGTGATGCCCGTTTCCGCATCGCCCGCCTCGATGGCGCGCTGGATCGGCGCGGCCCCGCGCCAGCGCGGCAACAACGACGCATGAATGTTGATACAACCATGTTTCGGCGCCTCAAGAATATTTGGGCGCAAAATCAGCCCATAGGCGGCAACCACCGCGACATCGGCATTCCATGCACGAAACGCCGCAACTTCTTCCTCGGGTTTGAGGGATTTGGGCGTGCGCACCGTCAGGCCCATCGCTTCGGCGGCTTGATGCACCGCCGTTTTTTCGATTTCCTGTCCGCGGCCCTTGGGGCGCGGCGGCTGGGAATAGACGGCGACAATCTCATGTCCCGCCGCGTGCAGCGCCTGAAGCGCGCCCACGGAAAATTCAGGCGATCCCATGAAAATCACGCGCACGGATCACTCTCCTGCGAGTTTCAGCGTTTTCTGATAGCGGCGCAGCACCATGTTGCGCTTGAGCGGCGACAGATAATCAAAAATCAACTTGCCGTCCAGATGGTCGATCTCGTGCTGGAAACATTTCGCCAGAATATCGTCAGCTTCAATCTCGTGCGTGGCGCCTTTTTCATCCATGTAACGTACGGTCACCGTCTCGGGCCGTTCGACATCGACGCGCATTTCCGGCAGAGACAAACACCCCTCGTTCAAAACAGTTTTCGTTTCAGAACGCGCCACAATCTCGGGATTGATCAATTTAAGCGGGTTGCGCTTGAGACTTACATCCTCGCCCGTCACATCGATCACGACAACGCGCTTCGACACGCCGATCTGCGGCGCAGCAAGGCCGATCCCCGGCGCGGCATACATGGTCTCCAGCATATCGTCGAGCAATTTCAAAATCTCGGGCGTGATCGCGTCGACTTTTTCTGCCGGAACGCGCAACACCGGATGCGGATGGATCAGGATCGGCAGAATGGCCATCAGTTTTCTCCCAGAAATTCGGGAGAGGTCAGAACGCGCGGGGTTTCCTCGACGGCTTCCAGCTTGACGCCGCGATCATCGGCCTTGATGCCGGAATCCTTCATCTTGCGCAGGCTGGACATGACGTTACGCTCGAGCGAACCCAAGGCCTGATTGTATTTATCCGTGGCCGAAGCCAACGCATTGCCCATCTTGGCGAAATGATCGGCAAAAATATGAATGCGGCGATAGATATCCTCGCCCAGGCTGGCGATTTCCTTGGCGTTTTCGTTGATCTTGAACTGGTCATGCGCATAGGAGACGGTGCGCATCAGCGCCAGCAAATTGGTCGGCGTGGCCAGCACGACGTTGCGGCTCCACGCGTATTCCATCAAATCGGGCTGTTTGTCGAGCGCCATCTGCACCAAGCCTTCGAGCGGCAGGAACATCACCACCCAGTCAAAGCTGTTAAAGCCGCTGGCATATTCCTTATCCGAGAGCTTTTTGATATGCGTGCGCACATCGGCGGCGTGTTTCTCGAGAAGCGCGTTCTTTTCCGCGTCGGAAACATTCGGCTGCATGGCCGATTGATAATTATGAAACGGTGCCTTGGCGTCGAGCAGCACGACCTTGTCCGGCGGCAGCTTGACCACCACGTCGGGACGCATCCCCTCGGCGCTGACCTGACGCGAGTAGTGCACGCCCTCGATCAGATTGGCAAAATCTAAAACCGTCTTGAGCTGCGTTTCGCCCCAATGCCCGCGCGAGGTCGGCGCGCGCAAGGTCTGTACCAGAGACGAGGTTTGGTTCTGGAGCTGCACGTGCTGTTCGCGCATCTGGCCGACCATCTCGGTCAGCCGCGCATAGGCACCCTCGCGCTTATGCTCGAGATCGGCGATCTTGGTTTCCATCTTGTGCAGCGTATCGTTGACTGGCTTGACTATCTGTTCGATGGCTTTTTCGCGCTCTTGCAGGTTCGAATGGGCCTGTTGCTGGAAATTCGCCAGCTTTTCCTGCGCAAGGGTCAGGAATTGTTCGTTATTGCTTTTCAAAGCCTCGGCGGAAATGGCCTTGACCATGTTTGCCAGCGCTTCATCGTTGCGAGACTGCATCGCCAGACGCGCGGCCAACTCGCGGTTGCGGCCCGCCATCAGCCCATAGACCAGCGCGGCGCCGACGGCCCCGCCCGTTACCAAATAACCGATGACATCAAAAGGAATATTCATAAATCCACCTTACGCCCTTCAGCGCAGCGATGCAACGATTCCGCGCAATTCGTCGATGCCCTTTTTGCCTTCGGCGCTGGTTAAAACCGGATGCGGCACGGCGGCGGCATGGGTTTTCAGCGTCGCTTCGACCGATTCCAACAACGCCTCCGCGTCTTTTTTGGACACCTTGTCCATCTTGGTCAGTACGATCTGATACGGCACGGCCAAACGGTCGAGCCAGTCCATCAGGTCGATATCCTGTTCCTTGAATCCGTGGCGGCCATCCACCAGCACGAAAACGCGGCGCAGCTGGTCGCGGGTCTTGAAATAGCCGTCGGCCATCTCGCCCCAGAGTTTTTCCAATTTCTTGCCGACCGAGGCATAGCCATAGCCGGGCATATCCACCAGCATCAGACGATCGGCCAGATTGAAGAAATTGAATTGCTGCGTGCGGCCGGGAGTCTGGGAAACCTTGGCCAGTTTCTTTTGCCCGGTCAGCGCATTGAGCAGCGACGACTTGCCGACATTCGAGCGTCCGACAAAGGCCACTTCGGGAAAAGGCGTACGCGGAAACTGGCCGGGCGTCTGCGAGCCCCAGACGAATTCGGCCTTGTGCGTAAAAAGGCGCTTGCCTTCTTCAATCTGTTTTGGCGTTGGCGCTGTCATCGGCTTTTTTCTTGCCTTTACGCGGCTTTTTCGGCGGGGCCATGCCGGGGTTCAAACGGCGCAGCGAGTATTGCTGCACGATCCCGAGCAGGTTCGACCAGGTATAGTAAATCACAAGACCCGCGGGGAATTGCGCGAAAACGAAAGTGAAAATCCACGGCAGCATGGCAAAGATCTGTTTTTGCGTCGGATCTTCGGGCTTGGGGTTCAGCTCCTGCTGCGCCCACATGGTCACGCCGTAAAGCAGCGGCCACGCCCCCAAAGCCAAAAAGGACGGCGTATCATAGGGCAACAGACCAAACAAATTGAACACATTCGTCGGGTCGGGTGCGGACAAATCGTGGATCCAGCCCCAAAACGGCGCATGGCGCATATCGATAGTGATAAAGATCACCTTGTAGAGCGCGAAAAAGATCGGAATCTGCAACAGAATCGGGAAACAGCCGCTGGCGGGATTGATCTTCTCCCGCTTGTACATCTCCATGACTTCCTGCTGGAACTTGACCTTGTCGTCGGGATATTTTTCCTTGAGCGCGTGCAGTTTCGGCCCCAGATCCTTCATCCGGTTCATGGCGCGATAGGCCTTGTTCTGGAGCGGGAACAGCACGACC
>CBFGSX010000083.1:0-6284 GCA_965651535.1 uncultured Alphaproteobacteria bacterium
ACACCCATCGACGGCAAAGAGGGCTGTTGCGGCGACCAGTCCTGCGGCAAGGGCCAATGTAAATGCCGGGGCGGCAAATGCTGCGGCTTTATGAGCCGTGTCTGCGGGTTTTTCTGCAAGATCTTCGGACGCAAAAAATGCTGCAATGACAAAAAGGAGTGCTGCGACGGCAAAGACAAGACGGCCTGTTGCTAAAAATTCTCTTTCGCAAACGTGATTTTATCGGCCGGCGACGAAAGTCGGCCGATTTCTTTTTCGACCGTCAACAGGCGCGCTTTGAGGCCTTTGCGGTTGGCGACCTGGATGGCGATGCCGGGACGCGCATTCACTTCGAGCATCATCGGGCCTTTTTCGCGGTCGAGCACGATGTCCACACCCAGATACCCCAACCCCGTAATGTCGTGAAAGCGCGACGCCATGTGCAGAATGTCGTCCCAATGCGGAATCGTGCGGCCCGCGATTGCCGTCCCCGTATCGGGGTGCGCGCCAATCAGGTCGCCGCGATACACGCCGAAATTCGTCGTCCCCGTCTTGATACAAACGCCGACGCCGATGCCGCCCGCGTGCAAATTCGCCTTGCCGTCGCTCTCGCGCGTCGGAAGGCGCAGCATCGCCATCACCGGCACACCCTGAAAAACGATGACGCGGATATCGGGCACGCCGCCCGTCATCAGACCCGCGAAGAACGGATCGGGATAGACGCGGTATTGGACGATGGCGCGGTCGGCCTGTCCACCGAGCGAGTACATCCCCGACAGGATATTCGCCAAGTGATAGCGCATATCGTCAAAACTGAGGGCGCGGCCGCTGGCCCGGACGAACCCCGTCTCGTTGCGTCCGGCGATCACCATGATCCCGCCACCGCCCGAGCCGGAAGCGGGCTTGACGACGAATTCCCCGCGCACGGCCATGCGCGCGGCGAAACGCAATGTCTGGCTGGGGAATTCGATGACTTCATAGATTTCAGGCGTCGGAATCCCCGCCCGCGCCGCCAGCTCCGCCGTCAGGATTTTGTCGTCCACCAGCGGATAATTCCGACGCGGATTGTATTTCAGGATAAAATCGCTGTTGCGGGAATTCATGCCCAGGATTCCCAGCTCTTCATACTGGCGCATCCACGAACGAATCATTTCGCCTCTTCTTCGGCGATGGCGCGCGCCAGCTTGCGGAAACGGAAATATTCCGACAATTTGTAGCCGTTATAGCGGCCCAGTAAAATCGTCGCCGCCAGCACCACCAGCAGCAATTCGGGAAACACGAAAACAAGATGGCGCACCGCCCCCGCCGACATGGCCGCATAGGACAGCACCGCCGCCGCCAGCGAGCCATAGGCGGATTTGCGCGCCTCGCGGGCGCCGAATTCCTCAGTCATCAGCGCCATGCGCTCGATCATCATCGTCAAAATAATCATCGGGAATAGCGTGATCGACAGGCCCGCATTGACGTTCAACTTGAAGGCCAGCATGGTCAGCGCCGCGATCAGCAACACGACGATGGTCAGCACCGCCGTCAGGCGCGGCACCACCAACAGGCGCAAGCGCTCGAAATAGGCGCGCAGGAAAAGTCCGACGGCGACGATCATCGAGAACAGCACAATCCCCCAGATCACCCCCGTCTCGCGGAAGGACAGCGCCACCAGCACCGGCATAAAGGTGCCATAGGTGGGAATGCCGACCACCTGCCGCAAAAAGGCGATCACCAACCCGCCGATCGGTATCATCAGGATAATGCCGAACATGATCTGCGTGTCGACCGGAAGCGAAAACAACGACCATTCCGCAATCCACCTCGCCGCGCGGCGCGCCTGCCAGCTTGCCAGCGTCACCGCGCTTTCGCGGTTATATTTCATCGACACGTCCACGCGCAAATTCTGTCCGCCTTCGACCTCGGCGAAAAGCCTCCCGCCGCGCCAGATCGGCACGCGGTTGGCGGGAATGCCCGCACGCGCGGTCACCACGTCGACGGGCCGCCATTTGCCGCCCGTATAGACCTCAATCCATTGCAGGAACGGCGCGTTGCGCTGATATTCTTTCAGCTCGACGCCGTTGACGACGCGCGCCGGAATGCCGCCCGCCCCCATGACAAAAGTCAGAAGTTCGGACAGCGTGTCGTCGACGGAAAGGTTCTGTTTCAGCGCAATGACACGATCATCCGCGCCATTATTCAAAATTTTAAGCGCCTCGAGCGCCATGCCAACATGATCGGCGGATTTCGCGCGCGCCTCGGCCGCCAGATCCTGAAGCGCTTCGAGAACCGGGCCTTGCGTCGCGCGGCGCGGCAAGGATACCGACACGGAAGCAGTGTTTTCGGCGGCGGGCTGGTCGGAGGATTGTATCTCGTAAAACAGCGCCTGATAGAACACCGTCTGGTCGAGACGCGCCTCGCGGCGGGTCAGCGTCATGCGGCGATTGCGCGTCTTTTCGCCGACCGTCTCCGTCACGCCATAAGCGCTTGCGACGATGGTCTCGTTGACCAGCGCCAGCGTGTTCGTGCCCTGCGCCTTGTAAAAATGCAGCTTGATCGGTTGTTTATATTGCGGCGAAAATCGGATTTTCGCCTCGAACAGCCAGCTATTGGCGGATTCGTCCGGCAAGACGGGGAATTTCAACACCGCCGCCTTGTAGGAAAAAAGCGCCAAAGCCGCCAGCGTCAGCGCCGCGCACAATAACAGGACGCGGGAGTGGCGCATGGCTTATTCCTCTTTCGCTTCCGCCGCAGGGCAAAGCGAATTGGCGGTAAAGGTACGCGATGGATCGACGATGATATGGCCTGCACGCAGCATATTGCGCCCGATCAGGATCGGATAGATGAAATCCGCACGCGGCGCGAGATTGACCTCGGCATGAACGCGGCGGCCAGCGATGCAGTAATCCATCTCAACAACCGGACGGCGGTGAAACTCGCCTCCCTTGCGCGACTTGATCCGCACCCAGCGCACCAGCTTGCGCTCAAGCGTCACCGTCTTGCCATCGGCGCCTTCGACCTGGAAGATCACGCGACGCTTCTGACCCTTTTTCTCCGGCTCGATGACGCGGACGATCTCGGCACGCATGGATGAAGTCTTCGCGCCCGTATCGAGCTTGGCCTTTAGCTCGACGCCCAAAGCGTCGATCTGGACATTCTCGACCCAGCCCATGATGACCAGCTGGCTTTGCGCGAAAACAGGTTGCGGCAAAAGCATCAGGGCAAGGACGGCGATCAAACGCAACATGAAAAGTCTCGATCGAAAAAGGGATTCGCACGGGGAAAACGTGGAGCCGTTTATAGCAGCCGCCCCGGCCCGAATCAAGGCAGGCGGACCTTGAGGGCGCGAGGCAGCGCCCGTTCCCACCCCGATGCCAGAACCCGGCGGCCCGCGCCGTAAAACGGTGTGGCCATCGTCCAGGACAGTGTGACAAGGCAGAACACCGCGGCTCCCACCAGCCCGTCCGTTACCCAATGCGCCCCCGAGATCAGGCGCGGCAGCACGAAGGCCGGCGTCAAGGCTAAAGAGGCAAGACCCCAGCGCCATCCCGCCGCCGCCCAGAACAAAGTCACGAAAAAGATGCACGAAATGAAGTGGTCGCCGGGGAAAGAGCTGGACGAGGCAATCTTGACTTTCGTGTCCGTCCAGAAAGCCGTCAGGTCGCAAAAACGGTCGGGGAAAACCTGCGACGGGCTGAGCCGTCCCAATTCCATGAAATTCGTATCGCGGCGCAGATTCACCACGATCAGCATGAACAGCGCGGTGAAAGTTGCCGTGCTGAGGCGGCGCGGCAGATTCTCGCCACGGCCCAGCAGCGCATAAAGGCCCAGCATTCCCGCCAACACCAGTGTCGAAATTTTGTCATAGGTTTTGGTATTGGCATAGGCCGCCACGCGCCGGATCCACGTCGCGCCGTGACAGGCGATGCCGTTGAGATAGAAATAGGCGAACTCGTCCACATAGTCCCAGATTTCGCGCAAAGGCGGCCAGACCCACGACAGCATCAACAGCGCGGCAGCGGCGTGGCAAAACACAAGGGCGCGGATATTCCAATTCGCAAACAAGGCGGCGGCGTGAGTCATCCGCCTATTTTAGAAAGCGCGTCACGGCGATGCAACAGGAAGATTGTATAACCCCCCTTTTTCCAGAGAGCAGGATGGGGTGAAGGCCTAACGATCAAGAAGTTTTTTTGAACCACGAGAGCTAAACAGAGACAGACAGAGCGTCCCGCAATAATGAAGAATGCGCGAAGCGCACTCAAATACCGTAATGAACGCCAGGCCTGAATTTTCAGGCCGCTACGCGGCAGGGAAGCTAGAAGAACTCTGTCTATCTCTGTTTGGCTCTGTTGTTCAAAATTGGAATCCCAAGCCCTCTCCCCAACCCTCTCCCTGAAAGGGAGAGGGAGTCCGAATGAACGCAATAAAAAAGCCCCCTTGCGGGGGCTTTTTCGCATTATCAGGCCGCGTCAGGCGGCGCGGATATTCTTGAGGAATTCCTCGACCTGTTTGTTCAGGACGACATTCACCTGTTCGTTGAGCGTTTCGGCGGCGGTGACGACCTGGGAAGCTGCGGCCCCCGTTTCTTCGGCACCGTTGCGCACGTCGCCGATGCTCTCGGTGACCGTGTTGGTCGCATTGGACGCTTCCTGCACGTTGCGGGCGATCTCGTTGGTGGCGGCGGATTGCTCCTCGACGGCGGCGGCGATGGAAGTCGAAATTTCGTCCATCGTCACAATCGTCTGGCGCAACGCCTCGACGCTTTCAACCGTGCCTTCGGTGGCCTGTTGCATTTTCTGGATCTGGGCGGTGATTTCCTCGGTCGCCTGCGTCGTCTGCGTGGCGAGGTTCTTGACCTCGGTAGCGACGACGGCGAAGCCTTTGCCCGCCTCGCCCGCGCGCGCCGCCTCGATCGTGGCGTTGAGCGCCAGCAAATTGGTCTGCTCGGCGATGTCGTTGATGAGGCCGATCACTTCGGAGACCTTGCCGGCGGCCTGTGCCAGATCCTGCACGACAACGCCGGTGCCTTGGGCCTTGGTGACGCCCTGTTTGGCGATGTTCGAGCTTTGGCTGACCTGTTGGCTGATCTCGGAGATCGCCGCCGTCAGTTCCTGCGCGGCGGAGGCCACGGTCTGCACGTTATGCGAGGCCAGCTCGGCGCTGCGCGAGACATTGGTGCTCTGGCTGGTGGCGGATTTCGCCAGCCCCGCCATGCCGTCCGCGAGCGCGCGCAATTCGGTCACGTTGCCGACGACGTTCTTGACGATGCCGCCGACCGAACCTTCGAAGTCGTTGGCGATCTTGGCCATCATGACTTTCTTCTGTTCAGCGGCCTCGGCGTCGCGCTGTTCCTGTTCGTCTTTCAGCTTCTTGGCTTCGATGCCTTTTTGCTTGAAGACCTCAACCGTCTTGGCCATCGCGCCGATCTCGTCGCCGAACTCGGTGGCGGGAACCTGCGTTTCAAACATACCGTTGGCCAGTTTCATCATCGCGCCTTGAAGATTGACGATCGGGTTGGTCAGCTGGCGTGCGATCCAGACGCTGAAAATCGTCGCGAAGATCGCAAAGGCCACCAGCTGGCCGATAACTTTCGTCAGAAGTTCATGCGCCGGCCCTAAAACCGCATCTTCCTCTTCCGCCGTCACCAGCGCCCAGCGGATGCCTTCGAAATCGAACGGCTCGTAGTAGCCGACATGGGTCCGGCCCTGAACCTCGAATTCGCCGTAACCGTGCTTGCCGGCCAGAGCGGCTTCGGTAGCTTCGTTCCGGAATTCCATCTCGAGAATTTTCGCGTCCGGCATATCGTTGACTTCGGCGCGGATGTGATGGTCCTCGCCGATCAGGAGGATATGCGAATCCGGGAACAGGCCCGTCGTATCCTTGATAATCTTATTGATGCGTTCGACCGGCATCTGGAACATCAGGGCGCCGATATTTTCATCGTTGTCGTAGATCGGAGTCACCATGAAGCTGGCCGGGGCGTCATAGCTTGGGCCATAGGGACGGAAATCAAAAAACTTGACCTCGCCCTCTTTCAGCTCACGCGAGGCGCGGAAAGCTTCGGCGAAATCCGTCTCTTTCCATTTGCCTCTGTTGGCATTGGTGCCGAAATCCAACTCCTTGAACACCGTATAAACATTGTCGCCGCGGGCGTTGAACAGGAAAACGTCGTAATACCCCTTGTTCTCGACCATGGCGTTGAACGTGTCGTGATGCACGTCATGCACCTCGTTATATTGTGCCACGCGCGGATCGACATTCTCGGCACGCTCGAGCTTGTTCTTCTCGCCCAGCGGGTGCGGATTGTCGGTGATATAGGT
>CBFGSX010000084.1:0-6270 GCA_965651535.1 uncultured Alphaproteobacteria bacterium
GGCCACAGCTCGCTGCAAAGCGCCGGTTTGTCCGATGCTGCCGGGCGCGCCCTGCACAGCAAGGAGCTATTCATGGAAGAACAGGGCAACGGTTCGCTGAAGCTCTATTACATGGACGGCGGCAACAAGGTGTATATCAACCACACGATCTATGCCTCGGAGCAATCCTTCAACGCCGACGGCCAATTCCACACCATCGCCGGTGTCGGCCCGGTCAACACCAATGACGCCGCCATGTTCGGCTTCGAGGATCTGACCGGCCCGGGCGGCGGCGGATCGGACCGCGACTTCAACGATGTGATGTTCACCGTCACCGTCCAGCCGCGCGCCGAAATCACGCTGGTGCAGGATCAGCTGATCACGCATTTCGACATTGTGGATGCCGACAGCACCCACATGAGCGAAGCGCTGGTCGTCGTCAGCAACACCAAGACGGGCGACGCGCTCGACTTCGCGCTGGGCGGCGGTTATACGCTGGTCGGGAATAACGTCTTCAAGGACGGGTCCGACATCGGTATCGACGCCACCATCACCCAGACGATCGGCGGCGACTTTGAGGTCCACATGGTCGGTAACGCGTCAAGCGCGCATTACGAATCCCTGGTGAAGATGATTCACTTCACCTCGACGGGCGTTGACCCCATGTCGGCCATCGGCGTGCGCGACATCGCCATCACCGTGACCGACGATCAGGGCAACAGCACGACGCTGACCACCGATTACGTCGTCACCCCGCCCAGCCACTTCGACATCCAGGTGGCCGGATCGACGACGGGCGACACGCTCACCGGAACCGGCGCGCAAGACCTGTTGCTGGGCCGCGAGGGCGATGACACGCTGGTCGGCGGCGAAGGCAACGACATCCTCGCCGGCGGGTCGGGCAACGACACGCTGATCGGCGGAGCCGGAGCCGACACCTTCCTGTTCCACAAGAACGAGACGGGCGTTGACACGATCATGGACTACAGCCTCGACGAGGGCGATCGTCTGGACATCAGCGACCTGTTGGCCGGAAGCGGTTATCAGCCCGGTGTCTCAGTCGTCGACAACTATGTCAAGGTGGACAACACCACCGGACAGGTCTTTGTCGATACCTCGGGTGCGGGTAGCTTTGACGCGACCAACCACATCGCCACCATTAACAATATCGGCGCGGTGGATGCCTTGAACATCATCTTGAACGATGCCGAAGGAAACAAAGTAATTACAACCTCTTAATCCAAGGTTGTCACCCAAAGAACACGGAAACGCCCCTGTTATGCGACAGGGGCGTTTTTACGTCTTGCCGAAGCCGCTTTCCTTAAGCTAAGGTATGGCCACTCTCGAGTCACGGACGCGTGGCTTTAACATTTTGCATTCCAACGCTTTTCAGGCCTGAATCATGAAAAAAACCTTTCGCCCCGTTTTCCTTGCCGCCTTGTTTCTCGGATCGGTTCTTTCTTCCGGCGCTTTCGCGCAGAGCATGACCGAAGTGGTCAAGCTGACAGTCGAAAACAACCCGCAGATCGGCACCGTCTCTGCCAACCGCAAGGCGGTCGAACAGGAACTGCGTCAGGCGCGCGGTCTTTATCTGCCACAGATTGACCTGAACACCGGCATCGGCCCCGAATGGACCAGCAATTCTACGACCCGCGCCAATGGCGGCGATCCCGAGGAACTGATCCGCACCGATGCGCGCCTGTCTTTGACCCAGCGCGTCTTCACGGGTTTTGAAACGCATTACGAGGTTGAGCGCCAAAAGGCCCGCGTCGCCTCCGCCGCCAACCGCGTTTACGAGAACGCCGAGAACATCGCGCTCGACGCGATCGGCGCCTATCTCGAAGTGATCCGCCAGCGCGAGCTTTTCGCCCTGTCAAAACAGAATGTCGACTTCCACGTCAACACGCTCAATAAACTCGAGCAACGCTTCGGCGCCGGTGTCGGCACCCGCGCCGACGTATCGCAGACCCGCGCCCGTCTGGCGCGCGCCAACGCAACACTCGCCGAAACGGGCAACAGCCTAGGCGATGCGGAATCCTTCTATACGCGCGTCGTCGGCCAGTTCCCCGGCGATCTCGTGCGCCCGGCCTTCCCGGTCAGCGCCTTGCCGTCCTCGCTTGATACCGCTGTCAAGACCGCCACGCATCACGCACCCGCCGTCAAAGCTGCCGAAAGCGATGTCGACGTGACCGACGAGGAAATCGGTCTGGCCGAAGCCGCCTTCTATCCCAAGGTCAACATCGAAGCCGATACCGGTTACAACAACGACGCCGGCGGCAACGACACCTATGGCTATGACAGCCGCGTCATGCTCCGCGGACGCTGGAACCTGTTCCGCGGCGGCATCGACCGCGCCGCGCGTCAGGAAGCCGTGTTCCGCATGCATCAGGCCCGCGAGGCCCGCGCCCGCGCCGTCAATGAGTCGGTGGAAGAAGCCCGCCGTTCCTGGTTCGCCTATCAGGCCTCGGCCCAACGCGTCGATCAGCTGACCAACGCCGTTGAAGACCTGAAAGAAACGCGCAATGCCTATATGCAGCAATTCGACATCGGCCAGCGCAGCTTGCTTGACCTGCTCGATGCCGAGAACGAATTGTTCACCGCGCGTGGTCAGTTGGTTTCTGCCGACATCAACCAGCTGCGCTCGGGTTACCGCCTGCTCGCTTCGACCGGCTCGCTGCTCAAGACAATGGGCGTTGTCGCTCCGCACACCAGCAACCCCAAAGCGGAAAGCTTCGGCGACAGCATGGCGATGGAATAAACCCCATCCTCACAGAATTAAAAAACCCCGCCCTTGTGGCGGGGTTTTTGTTTGCTCCTTGACTTGCGGTCTCAAAAGCGGACAATTCACTTCATGACCCCCCCCCGATCACTTTATGAAAATCTACAGCTCGCGCGCAGCGAGGAAGACGTCAAAGACGCCTATATCAAGGCTCTAGGCCTCAAAAGAGTTACCAAAGGCCTGATCGATATTCGAACCGACGAAATCTGGTTCGAGGCGAAAGAAAAAAGCAATACATCGCACTATGCGATGTTCACCCAGCTTTTGCATTATGTGCAAGCCGATCTCGACAAGGGTGAACCCATTCCACCATTCCTTGCCGTCATCGACACAGAAAAAGCGGCAATCATGCAAACGGACAATGTCCTGCCGTTTCTTAAAAAGAAAACCATCCAATGGGGCAAATCTGCCAGCCAGTTCCCACGCGAAGCATTGGACGAAGTGTCCCAGCACATCGGAACGCATTTCGTTTCATATCATATCAAGACGCACGAAGATGAATTCATCCGCGCGGTTAAATCAGCCATTAAAACGGGAAAGATCGTCCGCAGCGAGATAACCCCTGATAATCTAAAGCAGGTTTTCGACAAGTGGGTGGATATGATCGGCCGTGAAACCGGAGCACCAGAAGAAAAATATGCGCTGTTATTCTTTGCCGACATCATGACGGACGGAAAAAAATCGACGCATAAGAACCTGCCAGCCGAATTATTGCACCAGAATGATGAGCCTGTATTTCTTCTTGAAGGCAAAAAATACGAGTTAGGAGACAAAGAGGGTTATCGCCAATTCTGGGCTATCTACCATCGTCCCCCAGCCGAAGAATATCGTAACTATCTTCTCGAGCGGCGTGATAGTCTGATCCCGGTTGATGCTCGAAAATTCAAAGGGGAATTTTATACGCCCCTCCATGTTGTGGACAAAGCCTATGATAAGCTGGCCGAAACACTAGGGAAAAATTGGCAGGAAGAATACATTGTCTGGGATATGTGCTGCGGTGTTGGCAACCTCGAGGTCAAGCACAGCAACCCGCGTAACATTTACATGAGTACGCTGGAACAATCTGATGTCAACATCATGATTGCATCGAAAATATGCGTGCAAGCTACGCGGTTTCAATACGATTACCTGAACGACGACATCACGGAGTTCGGTCAAATCGATTACAGCATGACTAACAAAGTCCCGGAATCCCTGCAGAGGATTATCAAGGAAGGGAAAAAGAAGATTCTTGTTCTGATGAACCCACCCTATGCAGAGGCTACTGATTCATTCAATGCCAGTAAATCCGGAAAAGGTCTAAAGACATTCACCAAAGGAGGGGTCGCCAAAACAAAGTTTGCGGCTACCTCAATGCAAGAATATGGCGATGCTGGAAAAGAACTCTTCACTCAATTTGTCGCTCGTATTGCTAAAGAAATCCCCAATGCAACTCTTGCCATGTTTAGCACTCTCAAATACGTTAACGCTCATAACTTTGAAGCTTTTCGTGCCGCATGGAATGCGCAATACCTTGATGGATTTATCATTCATAGCAAGGCATTTGATGGCATCAATGGCGACTTTCCAATTGGATTTCTAATCTGGAAAACAGCCAATGTAGACGAAAACAAAACTCCAATCACAATAATAAAGACAGAAATTTTGGACAAAAACGCAAATCCTGTTGGAGAAAAGTTATTCTTTAATACTCCAAATGAAAAATTTCTAACAAAATGGGTTGATCGGCCTCGCACAAACAAGATCGAATCGATCCCGCTAAAAAATGCTATTCATCCTCAAACAGGTAAGTCGCGCGTAAAAACATGGTCGGATAATGCTATTGCATACCTTTGGTGTAATGGAAACGATCTACAACAAGCTAATCAAACAGCAATATTCTCATCTTGTTTTAGTGCAGGAAATGGCTTCTATGTTACGCCCCAAAATCTCTGGCAAGCCGCTATTATTTTTTCTGTTCGCCGGTTAATAAAAAAACTATGGATCAATGATCGTGACCAGTTTCTACAGCCCGACCAGAGCCTAACAGACGAGTTCAAGAATGATTGCCTAATCTGGATGTTGTTCAGCGGCAGCAACCTAACAGCAAGCGCCGATAATTTGGACTGGGACGGACGAAAATGGTCAATTGTAAATCACTTCATTCCTTTTACCGAACAAGAAGTCAACGCACCGAACCGCTTTGATTCCGATTTCATGGTACAGTATCTGACCGACAAGACACTTTCCTCTGAAGCTTTGAAAGTTCTGACTGAGGGGCGCAAGCTGTGGCGTGCATATTTCGCCAAAACTGACCCGCACAATGTGCGCGAAGAACTCAAGCTTAACCGTGCCGATGTCGGCTGGTATCAGATCCGCAATGCACTCGAGCGTCGTAATAAAAGCGGGGATTCTTCTGGCGCAGACTTCTCGCCATTCAAAGCCGCCTATGAATCCTTATCGGAAAAGCTACGTCCACAAGTCTATGAATTGGGCTTCCTGAAGGAATAAAAAACCCCGCCCTAGTGGCGGGGTTTTTGTTTCTCGTATGAATTCTATTATCGCATGCTGGCCATGATGACGCGAGGTTGCTGCGCATACATATAAACCCCGTCCATGTTCACCGCAAAGCGCGGGGCATAGCCCGTCTGTTGGTGCTCGGCGTAAACGCGATCCGTCAAATTGTCGAGAATCATCGCCGTGCCGTCGAGATTGACGCTCAACACCGAGTGGCCGCGACCGCCGCGATTATTGTCGACCAGCGCGATGATGCGCATCTGCTCATCCTCGAAACCCAGGAAGGTCAGCGTCGCATATTTGGCAATGGCGTAATCTTCGCAATCGCCTGCATTGCGCATGAATTCAAGCGGCGAGGCCCAATATTCCGACACGCCATAGGCCTCGTCGTCGGTGCGATACTGCCAACGATTGAAAAACGCGTTGACCACCGACAGCTGCGTCATCGGGTCTTTATCGAGCAAGCCATGCACCATGTCGTGCCAGCCTTGTTGCGCGATTCCCTCGCAATTCACCCGGTTCGTCAGACAGGCTTGCAGCGCGGCCAGATCGCCCTCCATGGCCTGTTTGACGCGGCTCCATTGCGGGACGCGGTCTTCGGCCTGATAGGCCACCATCTCGACGCTGTTAAAGGCCGATTCTTGGGCCGTGGCGGCTACGCGGGCCACTTGGCCCAGCGTCAGGGCAAAAGCCGGAGAGGCCGTTAAAACGGCCGCAAACAGGCTTAATACAAGGGATTTGGACAGGCGGGACATGGACTTCTCCTGGACGAGGGTCTATTCACATATAAATTTATCTGCAATCCTTAATAAAACCGATAAATTATGGAAATTATAAGTCTTTGAAAAAGACGTAATTCATACCCTCTCTCCCTACGCCAAAGACCTAAAACCCCCTTGCCCGCACATGGATTCCCGTGTAGTTAGGGGGAGCATTTTTTCAATTTCCTTCCCCCTTCGCGGCAAGAGTAATCCCCATGACCCTATCGACCCTGAAAAAGCTATTCATCGGTTCCG
>CBFGSX010000085.1:0-6126 GCA_965651535.1 uncultured Alphaproteobacteria bacterium
GATCGTTCCGATGTTGACGTGTGGCTTGTTCCGTACAAATGTTCCGCGTGCCATAGTGTTTCTCCTTCAATCTTTCTCTTCGTGTTTCTCGTTAACCGGCCAGCTTGGCTTTCACTTCATCAGCGATTGCCTGCGGGACGGGGTCATAGTGGTCGAATTGCATCGTGAACTGGGCGCGGCCCTGGCTCATCGAGCGCAACGTATTCACATAGCCGAACATATTCGCGAGCGGCACCATCGCGTTGACGACGCGCGCATTACCCCGTTGGTCCATGCCCTGGATCATGCCGCGGCGCGAGTTCAGATCGCCGATGATGTCGCCCATATATTCCTCGGCGGTCACGACTTCGACTTTCATCACCGGCTCGAGCAGAACCGGTTTGCATTTCACAATTCCTTCACGGAAAGCAGCGCGAGCCGCAATCTCGAACGCCAGCGCGCTGGAGTCGACATCGTGATAGTTCCCGTCCGTCAGCGTGGCCTTGAAGTCGATCATCGGGAAGCCTGCAACAACGCCCGTTTCCTTGGCGCTTTCCAGACCTTTGACGACGCCCGGAATGTATTCCTTGGGAACGGCACCACCGACGATCTTGCTTTCGAACTCGTAACCTTTTCCGGTTTCCTGCGGCTCGAACGTGATCTTGACGCGCGCGAACTGACCGGAACCGCCGGATTGCTTCTTGTGCGTGTAATCAATGTCGCCGGCTTGCGTGATCGTCTCACGATACGCCACTTGCGGCGCGCCGATATTGGCCTCGACTTTGAATTCGCGCTTCATGCGGTCGACGATGATCTCGAGGTGAAGCTCACCCATACCCGCCAGAATGGTCTGACCGGATTCATGGTCGACCGAAACGCGCAAGGTGGGATCTTCGCCCGCCAGACGTTGCAGGGCCGTGGACATTTTCTCTTGGTCGGCCTTGGTTTTCGGCTCGACCGCGATTTCGATGACCGGAGCCGGGAAATCCATCTTCTCGAGGATGATCGGGCTCTTCGGATCGGCCAGCGTGTCGCCCGTGCGCGTATCTTTCAGACCGACCACGGCGATAATATCACCGGCGGAGGCTTCTTTGATCTCTTCACGCGTGTTGGCGTGCATCAAAAGCATACGGCCGATGCGCTCATCCTTGTCGCGGGTTGTGTTGATCAGGCGGTCGCCCGAGTTCAAGCGGCCCGAATAGACGCGCACAAACGTCAGCGTGCCGACAAACGGGTCGTTCATGATCTTGAAGGCCAGAGCCGAAAGCGGCTCATCCGCGCCGATCTTGCGCTCGTCCGGTTGTTCCGGGTCTTTGTAGGAAACGCCTTTGACCGTGACGCGATCCACCGGAGCCGGCAAATAGTCGATCACGGCGTCCAGCATCGGCTGCACACCCTTGTTCTTGAAGGCCGAGCCACACAGAACCGGATAGAAAGCACCCGTACGCACAGCAGCGCGGATACATTTCTTGATCGTTTCGTTGGAAATTTCCTTGCCTTCGAGATAATCGTTCATCGCGGCATCGTCCATCTCGACGGCTGCCTCGATCATCTGCGCACGGTATTGCTCGGCTTTTTCCTTCATGTCGGCCGGAATTTCAACAATGTCGAACTTCGCGCCCAGCTCTTCGTTTTGCCAGATAACCGCCTTCATCGCGACAAGGTCGACAACACCGGCGAAATCCGCTTCCGAACCGATCGGCAGTTGCAGCGGAACGGGTTTCACGCCCAGACGGTCGACAATCGAGTCGACGCAGGCATAAAAATCGGCGCCGATCTTGTCCATCTTGTTGACGAACACAACGCGCGGCACTTTATATTTGTCGCCTTGGCGCCAGACGGTTTCGGTCTGGGGCTCGACACCCTGGTTGCCGTCAAGGACGCACACAGCACCATCCAGAACACGCAAGGAGCGCTCGACCTCGATGGTGAAATCGACGTGACCCGGGGTATCGATGATGTTGATACGATAAGTCTCGCCGTCCTCGGGACCCTTCCAGAAACAGGTCGTGGCCGCCGATGTGATCGTGATCCCGCGCTCTTGCTCTTGCTCCATCCAGTCCATCGTGGCGGCGCCGTCATGGACTTCGCCGATCTTGTGCGATTTACCGGTGTAATACAGGATACGTTCCGTGGTCGTCGTTTTACCGGCATCAATGTGGGCCATGATGCCGATATTGCGGTAACGCTGGAGGGGGATATCGTTCGTGGTGGACATTCTCTTCTCTCCGATTACCAGCGGTAATGCGCGAAAGCCTTGTTGGCTTCGGCCATTTTGTGGGTTTCGTCACGCTTCTTCATGGCGGCACCGCGCTGGTTCAGCGCGTCGTTCATCTCGCCGGACAGGCGCTCGGCCATGGTTTTTTCACCGCGCTTGCGAGCAGCAGCAATCAGCCATTTGATCGAAAGCTGCTGGGCGCGCGCGCCGCGCACCTCGATGGGAACCTGAAAGGTCGCACCGCCAACGCGGCGGGACTTGACTTCGATAAAGGGTTTGACGTTTTCAACCGCCTCAAGGAAAGCCTCGAGACCGTTGCGCTTGGACAGGGAAGCCAGACGATCAATCGCATCATAGACAATCGCCTCGGCGACGGCCTTCTTGCCATCCAGCATGATGGCGTTCACGAATTTGGTCAGCACCACATTGTGGAACTTGGGATCGGGCAGGACTTCTCGCTTCGCTGCAGCATGACGACGTGACATTTATATATCTCCTATTTGCCCTTCTTGGCACCGTAGAGCGAGCGGCTCTGTTTACGATCCTTGACGCCTTGGGTATCCAGAGCGCCGCGAACGATACGATAGCGCATCCCGTTCAAATCCTTGACGCGGCCCCCGTGCAGCAGAACCACCGAGTGTTCCTGCAGGTTGTGGCCTTCGCCGCGGATATAGGCCAGCACTTCGTATTTATTGACCAAACGGACGCGGGCGACTTTACGCAGCGCCGAGTTCGGCTTTTTCGGGGTCACCGTGTAAACGCGCGTGCAGACGCCGCGCTTCTGGGGGTTCCCCTGCAAGGCCGGAACCTTGTTACGGTTGATGGGCTTGGCGCGACCGGTGCGCATCAGCTGGTTAATGGTAGGCATCGTCTCTCTCGATCCGTGGCGTTAAAACTTGTTTTTGGGGCTGTCTGGCCGCGATTCGGAAAATCCGATCCACTTGAGACACAAAAAAAACACAAGCAAAGATATTAAGCGCTTGTGTTTCCGGCACAATTTTGAATTTCAAAACTGTAGAACCGGGTCGCGTCTAAGTAGTAAAACCGCTTACGGCCAACCCCATCCCTTGCGGGATGCGCGGAAACTAACAAAATTACGGAGTCGGAGTCAAGGAAAGAAATGCCCTTTCGCTCTTTTTTAAAAATCCCGACTTCCCAAGGGGGTTAACGGGAGGGTCTTGAAGTGGCTTGAGGCCTCATTTTCCCGTAATTCGGACATAATTCGATTGCGTTAAGTCTTTAAATGATCTAAAAAACTAAAAAACCACTATGTTAAAGGATGTTTTCATGCCCCAAAAAGAAAACCTGATAGATCGGGCCTATGCTCTTCTTTCCCTGAACCCCGGACGCGGTGTCGGCGCCATGAAGGCTTTTGCAGAGCAAAACAGGTTCGACACGGACATGGAAGAAACTATCAAGCAAAAAACCCCGGACAAATCATCCCACAGCGCTGAACGGATTTCCTACTCGTTTGACAAAAACGGGAATGAAATTCTTGTATGGATAGCCCGGCACCAGAAAACATACTCGGTCGAGATGTTCGATTTCGTCAATGCAAAGAAACTTATAGCCTCGCATGACAAAGAACCCATCATCCAACCGATGGATGAGCACGCCCTTGGGGCGCGCCACCATTTCAAGACATGCCGTCCCGTTGCGGTCGCCAATCTTGAGCCGTCGCGCAGCTAGACTTTATTTCAGCGGCAAAGCGGTTTCGACAAGATTGACCCAATATGTGGTAAATGAGCCTCTGGGCAAACAGCGCCCGCTGAATTATGCTTGAGGGCATGACCGCCCCGCTTGACCGTTACCTTTCCGAACTTTTTGACTGGCTGCGCATTCCGTCGATCAGCGCCGATCCGGCCTATAAAAACGACGTCCAGCGCGCGGCGCAATGGCTTGCCGATCATTTCAAGACCATCGGCGCCAGCGATGTCACCATCCACCCCACAGCGGGCCATCCGATCGTCACGGCACGCATCGGCAATGATCCAAGCAAAAAAACCGTACTGGTTTACGGTCATTACGATGTGCAGCCGCCCGACCCCATTGAACTTTGGACGACACCCGCTTTTGAACCGCAGATTCGCGATGGCAAACTCTATGCGCGCGGCGCCTCGGACGACAAGGGTCAGGTTTTCCTGCATCTCAAGGCCGCCGAAGAGATGGGCGTCAATCCGCCGTGCAACATTGTTTTTCTGATCGAGGGCGAAGAGGAATGCGGCTCGGATAATCTTGTGCCGTTTATCGAGGCGCATAAGGATTTGCTCAAATGCGACGCCGTGTTGATCTCCGACACCAGCATTATCGCCACCGATATCCCGTCTTTGACGGTGGGGTTGCGCGGCTTGGCCTATATCGAAGTGACGCTAACAGGCCCCAACCGCGATTTGCATTCCGGCGTGTATGGCGGCGCGGTGGAAAACCCCATCCACGCCCTGTCCCGCATGATCGCACAACTGCACGACAAAGACGGCATCATCACCATTCCCGGTTTTTATGACCGCGTGCAAAAACACAGCGAGGCCGACCGCAAAGCCATGAACGAAGCGCCATTCGATCTGGAAGCGTATAAAAAAGATCTCGGCATTGCCGAGGTCAAAGGCGAAGCAGGCTATACCACCATCGAACGCACCGGCATCCGCCCTTGTCTGGATTGCAACGGCATCTGGGGCGGCTATACGGGCGAAGGCGCCAAAACAGTCCTGCCGTCCAAGGCGCACGCCAAGATTTCCATGCGGCTTGTACCCGATCAGAACCATGACGAAGCCGCCACGCAACTGATCGCGCATCTGGAATCCCTGACGCCGCCGACCATGAAACTGAGTGTCGAAAAGCTGCATGGCGGCCCGGGCGCGGTCACACGCACCGACAGCGACGCATATAAAGCCGCTCACGAAGCCTTTAAGAACGCATGGAGCAAAGCCCCGATTCCCACCTATGAGGGCGGCAGCATTCCGATCGTTTCGGATTTCGCGCGCATTTTGGGCGTTGAAGTCGTCTTGATGGGTTTCGGCCTGAATTCCGATGCGCTGCATTCGCCCAACGAGCATTTCACCGTGGCCCATATTCCCAAAGGGATTGCCACGATCAAGGCGTTTTACGACGAGTTTGCCAAAGATTAAGGGCGCTCTTCCGTTTATATCCGAGATAGAGATTTTTTATTTTATTGATATTTCAGGCCTTCGATCTTCCAGCCCGAATCGCCCGAATTGACGCATATCGCGCGGCGGTAGACCGGGATCGTTTCGGCCGAACGCGTGAACAGCTCTTCGTTGCGACTGTAATCGGCCTTGGCCAGCCACAGGCACGTTTCGACATTATTCCGGGAGAAATAATGCTTGAGCATGATCTGCTCGATCTCCTCCGGCTTCCCTCCCAGTTCATCCACCATCAGCCTGTTAAAGGCCTTGATGTTCTCGACCGCCTTGGGTAAGTCCTTGATCGGCATCTTCGGCAGATCGTCCATCAAGGGGTGATGCAGCGCATCGACCGTATCCATATAAGTCACATGCAGTTCGGCTTGATCGTTTTCCTTTTTGATCGGCGCATAGGAAACATCCGTGATGTTGATCGTATAGAGATAACCTTTGGCAAAATCGGCGCGGTCGCCCTTCCAAACGCGGTTTTGAAAATCAGGGGTCAGGCAATCGAATGCCGCATCGTGTTGTTTTTCGTTCAACAACCCGTAAAAGCTGACGATGGCATCTTCGGGCGTTGCATTGCACGACGAAAATCTGTCTGACATGGCGGTCTTCTTTCTTTGTATTGCAGATATGTCTTTATGGCAAAATTACGTATTGCTTTCAACCATAATAAAAAAAACCCGCTTTCGCGGGGTTTTTTAGACCCTCGCTTGCGCAAGGGTTACGTTATTAAGATTACTCGGCAGCGATGCTGGCCGGGTCGGTCTCGCCATCGGCGGCGGG
>CBFGSX010000086.1:0-6032 GCA_965651535.1 uncultured Alphaproteobacteria bacterium
TTCATCAAAAATCAGACGTTTTTCCTGTGCCGACTCGGCGGTCATGCCCTCTGCCCTGCGACAGAGATCGGCCAAACCATTTGCTCCGATCTGCGCCGAAGATCCCTTGATCTTATGCGCGATCTGTCGCCACTCTTCGTTCGATAATTTTCCGTCCAGAACAGCTTTCAATATCCCGATTGACGTTTCGGCGCTTGAAAGGAACGCCGTCACGATCAGGGCTTCCTGTTCCGGGTCGCCATCGGTAAAGAGCTCCAGATGCGACAGATCGACAACCTCATCCGCCGCTTTTGGTGCAGGAGAGGGCAACTCAGAGGCTTTGGCTTCGATATTATCTATTCCCTCCAACAACCATTGTTGCAAAACGTCAAGCAACTTGTTCTGATTGACCGGCTTACTGATATAGTCGTCCATACCGGCCTGTAGACACAATTCCCGATCCCCTTCCATGGCATGGGCCGTCATGGCAATAATGGGGACACGGCGTATCCGGTTACGTTGCTCGATCTCGCGAATATGGCGACAGGCATCAAACCCGTCCATTACAGGCATTTGACAATCCATGAGAATGATGTCGTAAGGCTTGTCCGCTTGCGTGACCTTTTCGACCGCTTCCTGACCGTTATGCGCCTTGTCGATATGCTGGAATCCCATCTTCTTCAAGAGCTTTTGTGCAAAAAGCATATTGACGGGATGATCGTCCACGACCAGGAGACGATAAGACGAGAAATCTCCCGCTTCTCCATTCTGCAGCTCCTCGACCCGATCAGAATCTTCGGCCGGGATATCACGGTCAGCCTTTTGCAACGGCACCAGAACTGTAAAGAGCGCTCCGTCACCTTCCTTGCTGACCAGCGTGATCGTCCCTCCCATCAACTCGGTCAGCCTTTTGGCAATGGCCAATCCAAGCCCCGTGCCGCCATATTTGCGGCTTGTCGAGGCATCGCCCTGCGAAAACTTCTGGAACAGACTCGCCTGCATTTCCGCGGAAATGCCAACCCCCGTATCCCGGATAGCGATTGCATAAAGATAGTTTTGTCTTTCCGGCTGGTAAAGGGCGGTCACCCGCAGCGTCACCTTGCCTTTTTCCGTGAACTTGATCGCGTTTCCAAGCAGATTCGTGACGATCTGATTGAGGCGCAGGGAGTCGCCGACAACGCTTTCAGGGGCAAGACGATCGAATTCATAGTCGACAACCAAACCTTTCTTACTGGCCACAGGAGCCAAAAGATTGATGACATGGCGCAGGCTCGACTTAAGATTAAAAGGTATATCCTCGAGACTAACCTCTCCCGCCTCAATCTTTGAAAAATCAAGAATATCGTTAAGCAAAAACAAAAGAGACTCGCTCGAACGCAGGATCGCCCGGACGGATTCCGTCTGATCTTCGGACAGATTTGTATCCGCTAACAGACGTGTCAGACCAATAATACCGTTCATCGGCGTACGGATCTCGTGACTCATATTGGCCAGAAACTCGCTTTTTGCCAGACTGGCTTTTTCAGCACGCTCTTTTTCTATTGCCAGGCTTTCATGCGCATGGGAAAATTCAACCCGCCAACGTCGAATGCTGCGCAACACAAAAAACCAGACAACGCATAACACAACCAAAGCCAGCATAATCGGATAAATACCGTAATACATCTTCCGGGCGAGAACGAGATTCCTGCCATGCGACTCCAGATGGATACTCTCTACGAATTCATGCATCCCTTGCACATAAGCGGCTTTATTCTCGACATAATCTTTACTCTCCAAAAGGGTGAGCGCCCCCGCACTCTGCCCCTTGCTTACCAAATCAAAAGCAGCGCTTTCCATCGTAACAAGTCGCTGGTTGGCCTCGTTTGTCTTGTCAAGGCTACGCATCGCCTCGATCAGCGCACCCGATTCCTGGTTGATCTGAACCAACGCTTCAATCACACGATCCAACTGGGCCACATGATCGCGATAGCGGCGTTCCCATTTCGGATTTCCGGTTGCCGCGGCCATATGTGCTGCCTCGGTCAAGATCGCATCAATCCGTATTACCTCATTGGTTAACCGGACGATTTGAATATCCCGATTTGAATCCTTGAGAATTGCATGATAATTGTAAAAGCTCGTCGCGCCAGAACCGGTAATGGCCATCAACGTCAAAACCAGAGCGAACGTCAACAACCTCTGCGGAAAGGCTTCATCGGGTCTTTGTGCTTCCTCGGCGTCTTTCTGCTTTTTATAAACCGTCAGCGCAAGAGCCAACGCAAAGATCAAACTGGTAATCAGGGCAATGACCAGAGCCATCAGGTCGAAATTCTGATCCGGATCCAAACGACAATCGGCATAGGGTTGAAACACGGCGGCGGCCATACCCGTATAGTGCATTCCACAAATAGCCATGCCCATCACCAGAGCCGCTGCAATCATCCAGACCGTTTCAAAACGACCGCGATAGCGGCCCAGCATTAGAATGATAGCCAAAGCTGCAGCAGAGGCCGTTACGGCAATCGCGACGGAAAGAATAAAAAGCCCCGGTGTGTAGCGTAAATCCGCGTCCATACGCATGGCCGTCATGCCTGTATAGTGCATGGCACAGATAGCCAGACCTAAAAGCAAAGAGCCGATGGCCAAATAAGCCAGTTTAGGAATTCCATCGCGCGTCACCCACAAGGCGCCATAAGCAACGCCCACCGCGATCATCATCGAAAACCCTGTCAAAAGCGGATCATAAGACACCGCCATATCCATCTTATAGGCCAACATCCCGATGAAGTGCATGGACCATATCCCGGCCCCGAGCGCAAAAGCGCCGCCCCAATGCAAGAATTTCTTCAATCGGAGGCTCTCGGCGCGGAACATATCCACCGCAAGCCTCAGCCCTGTATAGGACCCGAAAGACGCAATAACATAGGACAAAAAGACCAATGAAGGGGCATAGACCCCCGTCATAACGCCTTCCGGCGCACCTCCGGATAAAAATATTTTTTCCAACATATATCAAAGCCTTCCACTTACCGTTACGCAGATTTCCTGTTTTGACAAGTGGCTTTATTCCTTCACGAGAAATTGAACATTTTTACGATTCCTTTGGATACATGATTTTCATCCGCTGTTATGTTTTTTCTGGCGTTTTCACACAGCGTTCTATAGAAAAGAGGACTTAAAATGATTCTTATCCAAAGGTGCTGTTGTCATGCCTGCCAAGAAAGCCGTTAAACTCGACCGCAAGAAAAACCTGTATCTGATGGACACAGGAACGGTGAAGGGCCGCGGCGTATTCTGCACGACTGCTATCAAGGCGGGTGAAGATCTCGAGGTCACCCCCTCGCTGATCCTGAACGAAGCCGCGAATAATCATGCCCAGAAAACCATCTTGTCCGACTATGTGTTCGTGACCGGGAACCTGTCCAAGAACTTGCGCCAGAAGACCAAGGTTTCCAACCCGCGCGAAGCCGCCAGCGTCATCATGGGTATCGCGTCCTTTTGCAACCACGACGAGAACCCCAACGCCGAGATCTTGTGGGAGGAACGTGACGGCACGCTGTATTACATCCTGCGCGCCACGCGCAACATCCCGCCCAATACCGAGATCGTCACCAGCTATGGCGATGGCTGGTTCGACGAGCGTCAGGACTGAATATCGATAACCCTCCAAATCTAGTCTGTTCGTGCAAGCGGTTTCATTGTAATCTGCTGCCATATCGCTTCACGGGAATTTCACATGAACCTCAAGAAACTCGCCTTCAGTCCCCTTATTTTGGCGCGCTATGGCTGCCTGTCGCCGCAAACGGTTCGTCTCCCCGGCCGGAAGAACGAAATCTCGATCAATCCGCAGGATCAGCGCGCCTATAAAAAGCTGGTCATGGACACGGCGCGCGGCCGCGTTTCCCTGCCGGCGCGTTTCTGGCACGATCATGTCGCCGCCCTTCGTCCGGCGGCCTGTCTCGACATCGGCGCGAATTACGGCGAATGCATGGCCTTTGGCCGTTACGCCGAGGGCACGCGCTGCATTGCCGTCGAGGCCAATCCCATTTTACGAACCCACCTCGAGCGCACGCGCGATCAACATCCCGATGCCGCGCGTATCGCCGTCGAATCCTGTCTTTTGGGCGCCGAAGACGGCACGCAAGCCACGCTTTACTATAACGAGGCCTGGACAGGAGGCGGTTCCGCCGTCGCCGAAACGGGCGGCAGCAGCAAGGCCTCCGTTCCCACGCGCAGCGCCGATTCATTGCTTGAGCAATACGGTGTTCCTGACGGTGCGCCGCTGGTTTTCAAAATGGAGGTCGAAGGCTTCGAAGGCAAAGTCATCGAAGGATTCAACAAAATGTCCCAAAGCGAAAACGTCGCCGGGATATTGGAATTCGACACGCTCATGCTGGAGCGGGCCGGAACGGATGCCCGCGATTTGTTTGAAAAACTGTCGCAACGCTTTTCCGTCTATCTGGCCGCAAAGAATCCACCCCTTGTGCCGATTTCGTCATGGGATGTCTTGCGCGCCCGTTTCGGCGAAGGCCGCTTCCATTGCGATCTGGCGGTCTTCAGCCGGCCTTCCTTGATCGCGACGGGATGGACTGCCACAGATCGGTAATCGTGCGGCATAAACTCATCGGCTCGAAGGGCTTGGCGATGACGCCGATCGCGCCCATCTGCATATATTCCTCGATCTCGCGCGCCTGAACCTTGGCCGTCATGAAAATGACGGGAATCTCGCGTGCCGTCTCCATCTCGCGGATTTTCTTCAGCGTTTCAGGGCCGTTCATCGAGGGCATCATCACGTCCAAAAGAATCAGATCGGGCGTTTCCGTCTCGAGCAATTCCAGCGCCTCGACCCCGGAACACGCCTCGATCACGCTATGACCGCCAACATTCTCCAGCGTCAGCCGCGTGATGGTGCGAATATCCGGCTCGTCCTCGACATACATCAACGTCAGCTTGGTCATGCGGCCACCTCCTTGTCCGTTTCTGCATCCGTATCTTGTCCGATAATTCCCATGATCGTACGAATCAGTTCGCGTTCGGAAGTGCGGGATTTCACCAATGCCGCCTTGACCTGATGGCTGATATCCGCCGCTACATCGCTGGGCGTGAACAAAACGACCGGAACGGGGCGGCGCGCACGGCTTCCCAAAAGCGGCAGAAGATCCGTGCCTGCGCCGTCGGGCAGGCCGACATCGAGAATCACAAGATCGTAATCTTCCCGCGCGATGCATTCCCGCGCTTCGCTCAGGCGGCACACCGCCGTCACCTCGGCAACCGGCGACAGAGACAGGCGCAGCACTTCGAGAATATCGGGATCATCCTCGACGTGAAGAATTCTCGGCTTCGTATCGCGGCTGCGCAGATGTCCGACGATCTTCGCCAGACGGTCGACGTCGATCGGCTTGGTCAGCCAGTCGACGATGCCGAATGCCTCGCCTGCGATTTGGCGACGGCCTTCCTCGGCCTTGACCGAAATCACGACGATGGGCAGGTCGCGCCGCGCTTCATCATTGCGCAAATCACGAATGAATCGAATGCCGTCCTTGTCCGGTAATTGCAGGTCAAGCGTCATGGCCAGATAATTCCGGCGCTTCAGAAGCTCCTCGGCTTCCGCTGCTGATGCAGCCAAATCGGATTCCAACCCGAGACGCTCGAAGATCATCCGCAGCAAATGCGCGATATCGGCGTCATCCTCGCAGATCAGAATGCGTGACGCCCCCTCTTTGGCTTGCGGAAGCGAAACAAGGTTTTTTTCCTCGGTTTTAGGCAAAGTGAAATAGAATGTCGTTCCCGCGCCGGGGGCCGTCGTAAATCCGACCTGTCCGCCCATCTCTTCGACGATCGCCTTGACGATACTCAGGCCCAGGCCCGTCCCGCCTTTCTGGCGGCTGTCGGAACCGTCGGCCTGCGAGAACTTCTCAAAGACACGCGACCGAAATTCTTCGGCGATGCCCGGACCTTGATCGGAAACCTCAAAGCGCACGGCAGCGTCTTCCGCGCGCGCGCGCAACGTCACCACGCCGCCCGGTGGCGAGAACTTGACCGCGTTCGACAAAAGATTCGTCAGCACCTGC
>CBFGSX010000087.1:0-6024 GCA_965651535.1 uncultured Alphaproteobacteria bacterium
ACAGAGCCGCTTTGGGGGATGGTTTTCCCGCAAAGACGGGGCTAAACTGGACAAAAGCAAGAGGATAGACCGATGAGCTCCGTCGAAGACGACGATCTGCCGGAAACCGAAAACGAAGAGGGCGAACAATCTGCCGCTTCGGCCAACAAGCCTGCACGGTTGCTTTGGGCGGTGTGGGGCGTGTTCCTGTTGTTTGCGCTGTATACGCTTGGCGGCATTGCCACGGCTTTGCTGACGGATGCTGTCAATCCGTCCGTGGTGCGGATGCAACCCGTTTCGCCAGTCGAGCCGCTGGATATCCTGCCGCCGCCCGCCGCGCCGGAGCCGATTCCTTATCCCTATGAAGAGCCGCAGCAGATTGAAGAGACGATCGGCGGCATTCAGGAGGAAACGCCCGTCGAAACGCCGCCTGCGCCGGCTGAGGAAAAAACCGAGGAAGCTCCCGTCGCGCCGCAATCGCACATCGACTGGGGGCGTATCGGCCAATCCGACAGGCCAAAAATCGCCGTGGTCATTGACGATATGGGCCTCAATCACCGCAATTCGCAGCGCGTCGTCGCTTTGCCCGCCGCGCTGACATTGGCTTATCTGCCTTATGCAGAAAGGTTGCCGAAACAGGCAGAGGCCGCGCGCGCCAAAGGGCATGAATTGATGGTGCATATGCCGATGGAGCCAAGCGACATGGCGCGCAACAATCCCGGCCCCAATGCGCTGTTGACGAAAAACGGCGCGGAGGAAAATCTACGCCGCTTCCACTACAACATGGCGCAGTTCGACGGTTATATGGGGGTCAACAACCATATGGGCAGCGCCTTTACCAAGAATGCCGAGGCGATCCGCCCCGTGCTGGCGGCGCTCAAGGAAAAGGGGCTGTGGTTTTTGGATTCTAAAACGGTCGGCAGTTCGGTGGCGGGCGATATCGCCGTCTCGCTGGGCATTCCTACGGTTGAGCGTGACGTTTTTCTGGATAACGTGGCCACGGTCGGCGCGATTACGTCACAACTGAAACAGACCGAGGCCATCGCCCGCAAACGCGGCTATGCGGTGGCGATCGGCCATCCCTATGATCAGACGATTGAAGCATTACAGACATGGATGAGTGGGCTGGAGGCGCGCGGTTTCGAGATCGTGCCGCTGTCGCAGATCATCGCGGCGCGCTACCCGGATGCGCCCGTGCCGAAATATGCTCGAATCCAGCCCGAAGCGGGAGTGGAACCGGCGGCGGGAACCGAAACCGCCGCAACGGTTTTTCGTCAGGAAAAACTACAGTAAATGCCGGATGGCGGCCTGCGCCGCAAACAGCGCCAAAATCGTGCCAAAGACCGACAGCGTGACATAGGCCGCCAGAACGCCGTAATCGCCGCGCGTGTAAAGCGTCGCCGATTCAAGCGAGAAGGCGGAAAAGGTCGTAAACCCGCCCAGAAATCCCGTGACGATGAAAAGCTTGAGCGTCGGCGGCAATCCGCCCTTGAGCGCGCCGTATTCAAGAAACGCGCCGATCAGCAGTGCGCCGAGAATGTTCACGGCAAAAGTCGCATAGGGAAAAGACGCGGCCTTCATGCCGACCGCAAGCGACACGCCATAGCGCGCCAAGGCACCCAATCCGCCGCCGATGAAGATGGCGAGGGCGCCGGTCATGTTATTCCTTTTCCTTTGGCGCAAAGAGGCGTTGCATCACGGATTGGTTGATCGATACGCGCAACCTGTTCTGCCAGCTTTGGACGAATTGCGTCTGAATTTCATGGCCGAAGGATTGTTGCGCGGCGCGTTGCAATTCAGCGAGCGTCTTGGCGTCGGGCGTGCCTTTTTCAGCTTGTATGGATTTTAGGACGACCAGCGTGACCTTGTCTTCGTCGTTGCTGAACGAGATCGGATTTTTCTTGCTGAGAGAGAAAAGAATCTGCGCCGTCCGGGAGTCGAGGCGTTTGTCCAGATTTTCGAGCGTATCGGCGGCGACCGGTTTGCGGGCAAGTCCCGCCTTTTTGAGGGCTTCGTCGAACGCAGCCGGATTTTCCGCATCGAAGGCGCCGATCATCTCTTCGGCGAGGCGTCCCATGACGCGGATTTTTCTGTCTTTCAACGCCGCCGCGGCCACGTCGGACTGAATGGCGCTGAGCGGCGGGATGGTCGAATCCTCGATGTTCTCGACCCGGACCAGCACGATATCGCCGTTGGTCATTTGTTGCACGGGGCTGACCTCGTCTTCACCCAGCGTGAAAAAGGCCTCGAGAATGCGCGGCAGGGCGGCTTCGGAAATCCCCGTCGCCTTCAGTTTGTCGGCGGCGTCGGTTGCGGTCACGGCAGGGATCGTGACGGGATTTGCGCGGAACTCGCCACCGATCTGCCGCAACGTGCGACCCTCGGCGACCATCTGATCGATGCGGTCGCTGACGCCGGAAATTTCACGATCCAGCTTCTCGTCCTTGAGCTGGCGGGCAAGGACGGGCTTGACCTCGGCGAAGGGGCGCGGCTTGCCGTCTTCGTGTTTTTCAACGATCAGAACATGCCAGCCCAGCGCGGTCTGCACGGGGCCGATCAGACCCGTTTTCCGTTCCGGGTAAAGCGCGGCGGCGATTTCCTTGGGCAGGGTGGTTTGGCTGTTCCAGCCCATCGGGATGTGATCGGCGTTTTCGCCCTTGAATTTTTCCAGCGTGCCGGGTTTGGCATCGGCGATTTCTTCGGCCCGGCGCTTGTCCTGCACAATGATCTGTTCCAGACGCGCGCGCGCCGGGGTCATGAACTGGCTCTTGTGTTCGTTGTAATAGGTTTCGATCTCGTGGTCGGAAACGGACACGTCGCGCAACAACCTGTCTTGCGGAATGACGAGCGCTTCGCCGCGGCGTTTCTCGGGGAGGCGGTATTCCTCCTTGTGCTCGTTGTAATAGGCGGCGACGTCTTTTTCGTCCGGCTTTTTGAAATCCTTGAGCGCAGCCGGGGTGATCTCAATCAGATCGGCGGCGCGTTTTTCGCGCGCGGCGCGCCACGGCGCGACGGCCAGCGCATCCGGCAGGGAAGCGGCACCGGTGGCGGTGGCATTGACCAGCGTGTCGATGGCGGAATCCTCGCGCAGCAGGCGCACAAGCGTGGATTCATTCAGCCCCTGTTTCTGAAGAACCATGCGCAGCTTCTCGTCGGGCGTGCCGGGGCCGGGCAGGCTTTCCAGCTCGCGGGCGAGGAATCCGGCGACATAGGCGCGGCTGACGCGCAGGCCCGATTTCTCGGCGGCCTGGCGCAAGGTTTCGCGTGTGACTTCCTGTTGCAGCACCATGAAGGGGACACCCATCTGGCGCGCCGCGGCGTCTTGCAGGCCGCTTTGCTGGAGGGCGCGGTCATAGGCACGGGAGAAGGTGACGACATCGATATCCTTGCGGCCGACGCGTGCCACCGAGGACGCGCCGCCGCCGTCGCGGAAGAATCCGCCCATATCGGTCAGGACGAGACCGGCCACGGCGGCAAAAAGAAAGAATCCCAGAAACCAGCGAAGAGCCTTGCTCGTCGTGCCCGTGTTGAGTTTCTGCATTACCATTTTCGTCTCCTTTTGATCGGCCCGCAGCATAACCCCCTAGGCAAAGGGGGGCAAGGCTGATAAGTATTCCCCCACAAAGTGAGGAACGACATGAAAAAATTAATCGCCGGAAACTGGAAGATGAACACGAACCGGGCCGAAGCCCTGGCGCTGGCCTCGGAATTGGCCAAGCGGGTCGGATCGGGGTCGGACAAATTTGACATGGTGGTCTGCCCGCCCGCCATCTGGCTTGAGGCGGTCATGGGCGCGGCCAAAGGGACGTCTCTGGCCGTCGGCGGCCAGGACTGCCACGCTGCCGACAAGGGGGCTTTCACGGGCAATGTTTCGGCGCCGATGCTCAAGGATCTGGGCGCAACCTATGCGATCGTCGGCCATTCCGAGCGCCGCCAGTATCATGGCGAGGACAATGTTCTGGTTAAGGCCAAGGCCGAAGCTGCTCAGAAAAACGGCTTGATTCCAATTATTTGTGTGGGGGAAGTGGAAGCGGAACGCAATACCGGGAAACAGGACGAGGTGGTCGGCAAGCAACTGGCCGAGAGTCTTCCGGCCTCCGGCCCTTATGTGGTCGCCTACGAGCCGGTCTGGGCCATCGGGACGGGCAAGACGGCCACCGCCGCCGACGTTAAGAATATGCACGATTTCATTCGCAAAACCCTGTCCGGGCGGGTTGACCGCCCCGAGGCAATCGCTATCCTCTATGGCGGTTCGGTCAAATCCGCAAATGCCGCAGAAATTCTGGGGACGCCAAATGTTGATGGTGTGCTCGTGGGCGGTGCAAGCTTGCAGCCGGACGAATTCTGGGCGATTGCGCAAGCCGCCTAAGTCAAAGGAAGAAAAATGGGTATCGAAGTCGTCATTCTGGTCATTCATTGCTTTATCGCGCTGGCGATTATCGGCGTGGTGCTGTTGCAGCCGCCCGAGAATTCGTCGCTGGGCGGGTTGGGCGGCAGCAACCCGATGGCGGGCATGGGCGGCGGACGCGGATCGGGGAATATCCTGACGCGCACGACGGCTATTCTGGCGACGGTGTTTATCATCACATCGCTGGTGCTGGCCATTCTGGCGGGCAACAAGCCGCGCGAGGCTTCGATTCTCGATCTGGCCAAAACTCCGGCGATTTCCGAAGCTGTGCCTGAAAAAGTTCCAGCCGTTCCACTTTCAAAATGACGCGTTTCATCTTTATCACGGGTGGTGTGGTTTCTTCCCTTGGGAAAGGCCTCGCCACCGCCGCCCTTGGCGCGGTTTTACAGGCGCATGGCTATTCGGTGCGTCTGCGCAAGCTTGATCCTTATTTGAACGTCGATCCGGGCACGATGAGCCCGACCCAGCACGGCGAGGTCTATGTCACCGATGACGGCGCCGAGACCGATCTTGATCTGGGCCACTATGAGCGCTTTGCTGGGGTGACGACGAACAAAGACGACAACATCACCACGGGGCGCATCTATACGAACGTGCTGGCGCGTGAGCGCCGCGGCGATTATCTGGGCGCGACGATCCAGGTCATTCCGCATATTACCGACGAGATCAAGGATTTCATCCGCAAGGCCGACGGTTCGGCGGATTTCGTGCTGACCGAGCTGGGCGGCACGGTGGGCGATATCGAAATTCTGCCGTTCCTCGAGGCGATCCGCCAGTTCCGCAACGATATCGGCTCCGAGCGCGTTTTGTTCCTGCATATGACGTTGCTGCCCTATATCCCGACGGCGGGCGAGTACAAGACCAAGCCGACGCAACACTCGGTCAGCGAGCTGCTCTCGCACGGGATTCAGCCGCATGTGCTGATGTGCCGCGCCGACCGCGCCTTGACCGAAGGCGAGCGCAAGAAAATCGCGCAATTCTGCAACGTCCCCGCAGAGAATGTCATTTCCGCCGCTGATGCGAAAACCATCTATCAGGTGCCGATCGCCTATCACGAGGCGGGTCTGGATACGGCGGTGCTCAAACATTTCCACATCGACTACAAAAAGCCCGATTTGTCGCGGTGGGAAAAGATCGTCGATGCGGTGCAAAATCCCGAAGGCGACGTCACTATCGCCATTGTCGGCAAATACGTCACGCTGCTCGACAGCTATAAGTCGCTGATCGAGGCGTTGCATCACGGCGGGATTGCCAACAAGACGCGCGTGCATCTGCGCTGGGTCGATGCGGAGGCGTTGGAAAAATCCAACGACAATCACGAACTGGTCGATGTGCATGGCATTCTTGTGCCGGGCGGTTTCGGCGAGCGCGGCACCGAAGGCAAGATCAAAGCCGTGCAATACGCGCGCGAAAACAAGGTGCCGTATTTCGGCATTTGTTTCGGTATGCAGATGGCCGTGATCGAGGCGGCGCGCAATCTGGTCGGTCTCAAGGACGCGAACTCCAGCGAGATCCGCCCCGACGGTAAACAGAACATCGTCGGCCTGATGACCGAATGGGTGAAGGGCAACGAATTGGAAACGCGCGCGGCCAACGGCAATATGGGCGGTACGATGCGCCTGGGTGCTTATCCCTGC
>CBFGSX010000088.1:0-5986 GCA_965651535.1 uncultured Alphaproteobacteria bacterium
ACGCCGGTATCCGCCCTGATCCACGCGGCGACGCTGGTCACCGCCGGCGTGTTCATGGTGGCGCGTCTGTCTCCGATGTTCGAGGCCGCCCCCGACACACTGGCTTTTGTTACGATTTTGGGGGCGCTGACGGCTTTGAGCGCGGCCTATATGGCGCTGACGCAAAACGACATCAAGCGCGTCATTGCGTATTCCACCATGTCGCAACTGGGTTATATGTTCATGGCGTTGGGCGTCGGCGCGTATGGCGCGGCGATCTTCCACCTTGCAACACACGCGTTTTTCAAAGCGTTGTTGTTCCTTGGCGCGGGCTCGGTGATCCATGCGCTGCATCACGAACAGGATCTGCGCAAGATGGGCGGTATCTGGAAAGAAATCCCGATCACTTACGCCTATATGTGGATCGGCAATCTGGCGCTGGCGGGGATGCCGTTCTTTGCCGGGTATTATTCCAAGGACATGATTTTGGAAGCAACCTTTGCCACCGGCGCGCGGGTCGGACAGTTTGCCTATTGGGCCGGCGTGCTGGCCGCGTTTATGACGGCATTTTATTCGTGGCGCCTGTTGTGGTTGGCCTTCCACGGCAAGCCGCGCATGGACAAGAAAACATTCGACCACGCCCATGAAGCGCCGAAAATCATGTGGGTGCCGCTCTTGCTGCTGGCGGCGGGTGCGCTTGTATCGGGTGCGCTGGGCTATCATTATTTTGTCGGCGAGGGCCGCGTCGCCTTCTGGGACGGCAGTCTTGTCGTCGGCGCGCATGACATTTTGCACGCCGCGCACGATATTCCGAAATGGGCGGTGTTCCTGCCGACCGTTGTCGGGGCAATCGGGATTGCATTGGGGATTTTCCTTTACGGCCACAAACAAGAATGGCCCAAAGCCATCGCGGACAAGCTACAGCCTCTGTATAAATTGTCGCTGAATAAATTCTATATCGACGAGATTTACAACGTGGTGTTTGTCGTTCCGGCATGGAAGATCGGCGCGATCTTCTCGCAGCGCGGCGACAAGCAGACGATTGACGGTTTCGGCCCCGACGGGGCGGCTTCGCTGGCGCAGCGCTTTGCTGCGCGGCTGGGACGTTTGCAAACGGGCTATATTTTCAACTATGCCGCCGTGATGGTGACGGGCGTCGTCCTGTTTCTGGCGTATCTGTTGTGGGCATGACGATGACGGAATTTCCGCTCCTTTCCCTGTTGCTTCTGTTGCCGCTTGCGGGTGTGGGCCTGCTGTTGCTTGTGCCCGGAACAAAGGAAAGGGCGCTCAAATCCGTTGCGCTGATAACGACGCTGGCGACATTTGCCGCATCGTTGGTTTTGTTGGACGGCTTCAACGTCGAGATATCGTATTTCCAATTCGTTGAAAAACGCGTCTGGTGGCCGTCTCTTGACATTGCCTATCATGTCGGTGTGGACGGGATTTCTCTGTGGCTGGTGATGCTATCCGCTTTTTTGATGCCGATCTGTATTTTATGTTCATGGGACAGCGTCAAAACGCGGCTCAAGGAATATCTGATTGCGTTCCTGTTGCTTGAAACCATGATGATCGGCACGTTTGTCGCGCTGGACACGGTATTGTTCTATGTATTCTTCGAGGCGATTTTGATCCCGATGTACTTGTTGATCGGCGTGTGGGGCGGGCCGCGCCGCATCTATGCCGCGTTCAAGTTTTTCCTTTATACGTTGTTTGGCTCGGTGCTGATGCTGGTCGCGCTGGTGGTGATCTACCGCGAGACGCGCACGACCGACATTACCGAATTGCTGATGGCGGATATTCCGTTCGATCTCCAGAAATGGCTGTGGTGGGCGTTTTTCGCGTCCTTTGCCGTGAAAATGCCGATGTGGCCGGTGCATACCTGGCTGCCCGACGCGCATGTCGAAGCGCCGACGGCGGGCTCGGTCATTCTGGCGGGCGTTCTTTTGAAGATGGGCGGTTACGGTTTCTTGCGCTTTTCCTTGCCCATGTTGCCCGAGGCCTCGATGCATTTCGCCATGGTCGTGCTGGTTCTGAGCGTGATCGCCATCGTCTATGCCTCTCTGGTGGCGCTGGCGCAGACGGACATGAAAAAGCTAATCGCCTATTCTTCTGTCGCGCATATGGGGTATGTCACGCTGGGCCTGTTCGCCTTTAATCGTCAGGGTTTTGATGGTGCCATGTTCCAGATGCTATCGCACGGGATTGTTTCCGCCGCGTTGTTCCTGTGCGTCGGCGTCGTCTATGACCGCCTGCACACGCGCGATATCGACCGTTACGGCGGCCTGGTCAAGAATATGCCACGCTATGCGTTGGTGTTTATGGTGTTCACGTTGGCCTCGGTCGGATTGCCGGGGACAAGCGGCTTCGTCGGCGAGTTTCTGTCCCTGTTGGGCGCGTTCCGCGCCAATAATGCAATCGCCACCTTGGCCGCGTCGGGCGTTGTGCTGGGCGCGGTTTATATGTTGTGGCTCTATCGCAAGGTCGTGTTCGGCGAGCTGAAAAAGAAAGACGTCATGGCCATGGCCGACCTGTCCGTGCGCGAACGCCTGATTTTCATTCCCATGATCGTGCTGGTGCTGTGGATGGGGATTTATCCCAATACATTCCTCAAGCCGATGGCGCCTGCGCTTGAAAATGTTCTCGACCGCCTCGCGCGCGTCGATCTGTCGGAGATACGCTGATGGTTTTTATGCCTGCAATCGCTGAAATCGGATTGGCCGCGTCGGCCTTGCTGGTCGTGCTGGGTGGTGCCTTCAGCAAGCCTTCATGGGCGCGCTTGTGGTCTTGCGCGGCGGTGCTGGCGCTGGCAGGGGCGGCGTTTGCAGCCACGCATTATTACAACGGCGCAGAAACGGCTTTCGGCGGCGTTTTCGTGCAGGATAATCTGGCGTTGGTCTTCAAGGCGCTGATCGCTTCGGCTTCGGCGCTGGCGGTGATTTTATCCGTCCCGTTCCTGAGCAAGCGCGGCGAGAACAAGTTCGAATACCCGCTTGTGATCCTGCTGGCGACGGTGGGGATGTTCGGTATGGTGTCGTCGCAGGATTTCCTCGCGCTTTATGTGTCGCTCGAGCTTCAGGCCTTGTCGTTGTATGTGCTGGCCTCGTTCCGCCGTGACCATCGCCGCAACTCCGAGGCGGGGCTGAAATATTTCTTCCTCGGCGCGTTGTCGTCGGGCTTGCTGCTTTACGGCATTTCGCTGATTTACGGTTTTGTCGGCAGTACGTCATATGACGCTATCGGCACGACGCTGATGCAGCAATCGCAACTCGCACCGGGAGCCGTGGTCGGTCTGGTGCTGGTGCTGTCGGGTCTGGCCTTCAAGATTTCCGCCGTGCCGTTCCATATGTGGACGCCGGATGTCTATCAAGGCGCGCCCACGCCGGTGACGGCGTTTTTCGCCATGGCGCCGAAAGCGGCGGCCATCGGCGTGTTGTGTCGCCTGTTCCAAGGGCCGCTTGCGGGCGTGTTCGAGCAGCTTCAGCCGATTTTAGTCGTGCTGTCTTTCGCGTCGATGCTGGTCGGCGCGTTTGCTGCCATCGTGCAAAAGAACATCAAACGCCTGATGGCCTATAGCTCGATCGGCCATGTCGGGTTTATTCTGCTGGGTCTTGCGTCGGGAACCGTTTACGGCACGTCTGCGGCGGTCCTGTATGTCATACTGTATCTCATTATGACGGCGGGAGCTTTCGCCTTTTTGCTTTATGCATTTGATGCCGAGGACGAAAACGAGGAAATCGAAAGGTTGGCCGGCTTCTCCAAGGATCATCCTCTGATGGCGGCGGCATTTTCTGCCTTGCTTTTGTCGATGGCGGGGATTCCGCCTTTGGCCGGATTTTTTGCCAAGCTGGTGGTGCTGAAGGCGGCGGTTGAAATGAATTTGACCCTGCTGGCCGTGTTCGGCGTATTGTGCAGCGTCGTGTCGGCTTATTATTACATTCGCATCATCAAGATCATGTATTTCGATGAGGCGGGCAAAAAGCCGCTCGCGCCGCACGGGGCGGCAAGCTATAAAATTATCGCGGCTTTGGCGGCTGTCGCCATGATCGCCCTGCTGGTTGCGCCGCAAGTTCTGGCCGATGTGGCATCATGGGCCGCGGGAATTCAGAAATAGTGACGACGCGTTTCAACATTCACCGTTTCGACGAACTGGACAGCACGCAAAGCCAAGCGCGGCAATGGGTCGGCGAAGGGCGTGCGCGTTCCGGCGACGTCATTACAGCCAAGCGCCAGACGGCAGGATACGGACGGCGCGGGCGCGGCTGGGACATGATCGAGGGCAATCTGGCCGCGACATGGATCGAGGATTTTTCCGAAAGCCGACTCTCATGGATTGGTTTCGCTGCCAGCCTCGGGCTTTATGACGCTTTCAAGAATTATCTTCCCGAAAGCGCTGCGGTGACGCTGAAATGGCCTAACGACGTGTTGATCGACGGCGGCAAGGCTTCGGGCATTTTGATCGAGAAATGCGGCGACAAATTCCTTGTCGGTGTCGGGGTTAATCTGGTGGCGGCGCCGCAAGCCGATCAGAAAACGGCTTCTATGGGCGATTTCATGAAACAGCCGCCCGGCCCCGATCTTTTTCTTGAGACGTTTTTATCGGGATACGAGCGCTGGTTCGGCATCGGTGACGCGCAGGGTTTTGCGGGCTTGCGCCGCGACTGGCTGGTGCGCGCCCACCAGCTCAATGCGCCTGTGACCGCGCGTTTGGCCGATGGCCGCGTGCTGACCGGTATTTTCGCCGACCTTGACCCGTTGGGCGCTCTGCTCTTAAATACCCAAAGCGGCCTTGAAAAAGTGACGACCGCCGACATCTTCATCACGGAAAATCATGACAAAAAAGCCTACGCAGGATAACCGCCCCGTTTTCGCGCCCGACGCGCTCAGCTTCATCCCCTTGGGCGGATGTGGCGAGTTCGGTTGCAACCTGAATGTTTATCACTGCGATGGAAAATTCCTGATCGTCGATTGCGGCCTCGGCTTTCCCGACGAGCGTTTTCCCGGTGTGGATGTGCTGCTTCCGAACCCGGGATTTCTGCGCGACTATACAAAGGATATTGCGGGAATGTTCATCACTCACGCGCACGAGGATCATATCGGCGCGGTAGCGGCGTTGTGGCCGCAGCTCCAATGTCCCATCTATGCGACGCCGCTGACGGCAGATATTCTCAAGCACAAGCTGAACGAATGGGGGCTGACCAAGCGTGTTTCCCTGAACGTCGTACCGCTATCCGGTCATGTCGATATCGGCCCGTTCAAGATCGACCTGATCAATGCAGCACATTCCATTCCTGAAACCTCGATGCTGTTTATCCAGACGCCGCACGGAAACGTGCTGCACACGGCAGATTGGCGCTTTGATCCCAATCCGGTCGAAGGCCACAAAACGGACGAGGCGCGCCTCAAGAGTCTGGCGGATAAAAATCTGCTTGCCGTCATCGGCGACTCCACCAACGCGACTGTTCCCGAAGAGCACGCTTCGGAAAGCGAAGTCGAAGAGGCGCTGACGAAAATCATCCAGCGTGCTACGGGACGCGTGATTGTCACATCGTTTTCGTCGCAGGTGGCGCGCATCCACAACGTCGCCAAGGCGGCCAAGAAATCGGGCCGCATGGTCGGCATTGTTGGACGTTCGGCGCTGCGCATGGTCGATGCCGCGCGCAATAACGGTTATCTCAAGGATATCCCGCCTTTCCTGAACGAACAGGAGATCAACGATCTGCCGCGTCATCGCGCCGTCGTGTTTGCTACCGGATCGCAAGGCGAGATGGGATCGGCGCTGGACCGTCTGGCGACTGACGAGCACCGCAGCCTGTCGATGGAAAAGGGCGATCTGGTAGTTTTTTCCGCGCGCATCATTCCCGGCAACGAGAAAGCGGTCGAGCGCGTCAAGAACGCGCTGTTGCGCCGCGGCGTCCATCTGGTCAGCAGCGAGGAGGAATTCGTCCATGTTTCCGGCCATGCGAATGAGGCCGAGATCAAGACGCTTTACGGATGGCTCAAGCCGAAT
>CBFGSX010000089.1:0-5903 GCA_965651535.1 uncultured Alphaproteobacteria bacterium
AAGAGCACCAAGAAATAATCAAGCCACGCGATAAAACAGCGTCGTATTGATATGTTCGGGGCGGTATTGCGTTTTGCCCGCATAGTGAAACCCGTCGGGAATATCCGCGGGTGCCACCGGCGTGTAAAGCGTGTGACGCAAGCCCTCGACGCTGCGCACGCCGACAAGCGTATTCTTCCGCGCCGACTGCGCAATCCGTGCCAGAACATCCTTTTTATTTTCGACCATGCTGGCCACGAAGATCACATCCTGCTCGGAAAAATCTATCTCGGCAGCATCGGAAAAAATATGCTGCGTGCCGATATGCGAAGCACGGGCAACCTCTTGGCCCAGGACAAACGCGTCGCGATCGCGCTCGACGCATGAGATGTGCGTCTCGGAAAACATTTTGGCCATTTCAAACGCCGTGAGCGGAACGGGGCCGGAGCCGATAAAGGAAATATGCCGCAACGGGTCTTTCCGCAAGGTTTTCACGGCGCGAGCCTCCGCATCGATCAACGCGCGATAATTCGAGATATAGGGGTAATCCTCATAGGCGTTTTGCCCCGAAACGATTTTTCCGGCCCAATGCTTTTCCAGCTCGAATTCGCATTCGGAAAGCTGGCCGCGCAAGCCCGGCACGATGCTGCGGAATTTTTTATCGGACAAAACGTCTTTCACGATCGAGGGAGCGTATTCCGGCCGCACCGACTCAACCAAAGCGCTCAGACACGCATTGAGTCCCGGCTGCGGGGATTTTTCCGGCAGCGCTTGCAAATAATCGTATGTGCCGACGACTTGTCCGACCAAGTTCTGCGCCAATGACATCCTGTGAAATTCCATCCTCTAAAAAGCGGTCTTATTGATAACGATTCTCAATTACCGATGCAATCCGAAAGTTTTGGCGACGAACCCGAACCAATAATGTTATAATATAACATTATTGGCGGGAAAGGCGGCCTGCGTCAAGCCCCCCTCTGTTCTTTGGGTAATGTTTTAACTTCCAAAATCGTCATTCCCGCGCACGCGGGAATCCAGCTGAAATCTTGATTTTTGCGCCGCTGGATCCCCGTTTTCACGGGGATGACGCGTGGTGGGAAGGGTTTGAAAGGGGGGGCACCCCCTTCTTCTTTTTTGACCTATTTCCCCATCGCCACGGCAGTAAAAAACCGCTTCAGCGGCGGCAGGCGGTCGACAAGCCCAAGGCCCGCCGAGCGCAATTTCCGCACGGGCAAAAACTTTTTCCCGAACAGGCGGTTGAGAATATCGGTGGCGGCCATCATCGCCATCACGTCGAAGCGCCGCGCGCGCTGGTATTTTTCCAAGACCGCCGCCGCGCCGATATCGCCGTTTTTTTCCGCCGTCAGAATTTCCGTCAGCGCGGCGATGTCGCGCATCCCGACATTCAAACCCTGTCCCGCGATCGGGTGCATCCCGTGCGCCGCATCCGAGATCAGCGCCACGCGCGGCGCGATCATTTTTTTTGCGTGACAGAAATTGAGCGGATAGGCCGCCCATTTGCCAATCGCCGTCACTGCGCCGTAACGTTCATCGAAATACGGCGCCAGCGCGTTGGAGATTTTTTGCAGGTCAAAGGAACCGTCACTCCGGCGAAGGCCGGAGTCCATGGATCCCGGCTTTCGCCGGAGTGACGTATTGGGCCGCGTCCACACAATCGCGCTGCGGTGGTTGCCCTGCGCATCATCGGTAAAGGGCAGCACGGCAAAAGGCCCGTCCGTATAGAAACGCTCGACCGCCAAGCCGTCATGCGGGTTTTCATGGGTAACAAGCCCGACCAGCGCCGTTTGTTTGTAATCCCATTCGACCGTCGGCACGCCGACCAGCGCGCGCACGCGGCTCATGCGCCCGTCCGCGCCGATCAGCAGCCGTGCCGTGATTTTCTGTCCATCATCTAAAATTGCAACAATTCCCTCATCCCGATTTCCCGGCGAAGGCCGGGATCCATTTCTCCGCTCGGCCATCACTTGTTTATCGGGACGATGGACCCCGGCCTTCGCCGGGGAGACGGAAGAATAGCCTATACGATCCAGCGCCACGCCGGTCACAAATTCCGCGCCATTGGCGCGCGCCGCGTCATATAAAATTTTCCGCACATTCGTGTTCGGCAAAATCCAGCCGAAAGCCTCCGCGCCGGAATCGTCCGCCTGAAAATTCAGAATGAAAGGGTCGTGGCCTTCCTGCACGTCGATCTCGGTGATGGCTTGGGCTGCGTGCGCCCATTTTTCCCACACGCCCAAAGGCGCCAGAATTTCTTTTGTGCCCTGCGACAAGGCCACGGTGCGCGCGTCATTTTCCTCGCTTGCCAGAAATTCGGGATTCTCGCGATCCACCACGGTCACGGCGAAACCCGCGCGCGCCAGAAGCGCGCTTTGGGCCAATCCGGCCATGCCCGAGCCGATCACGATGATGTCTGTATTTTTCTTCATAAGGGGATTATACTGCGGAACCGACCGAGAGGAAATATCATGAAATTCGTTACCGCCATCATCAAACCCTTCAAGCTCGACGAAGTGCGCGAGGCGCTGACCGCCTTGGGGATTTCGGGTCTGACCGCCATTGAGGTCAAAGGCTACGGCCAGCAAAAGGGCCAGGCCGACATTTATCGCGGCAGCGATTACAAGGTTACCTTCCTGCCCAAGATCAAGATCGAGGTTGCCTGCACCGACGGCGATCTCGACAAGGTGATCGACGCCATTCAGACAGCGGCGAATACGGGACGCATCGGCGACGGCAAGATCTTTGTCTTCGATCTCGAGAAAGTCGTCCGCATCCGCACGGGCGAAGAAGGTGAAGTTGCTATTTAACGCCCTGTTTTTGTCCGATTCTGCGTTGACATAAATTGCCCTCTCTTGCTACGGTCTGACTGTCTCCGACAGGGGGACGATTCGATTGTGTGGAAAAAATCATGGGCCGAAAAACCGAAAAACCCGCCAGCGGCGACGCCGTGCTGCATGTCGCTTTTGTCGAGGCATTGTTCCAGAAAAACATGAGCAGCCTGACCCGCGGCGAGAACCCCGCGATCGGCGCGGGCGATCCGGCTTTTTTTATCTATGAAAACATGGAAGGCGAGTATGTCGCCGGCAATGTGATCGAGGGCGCTTCGTCGCCCGAAAGCTTCGTCCGCGGCATCGCCAAGCATTTCGGCAATACCAAGGTGCATCATACCGTCTCCACCCCCGAAGGCCGCCGCGCCCGTCGCCCGAAATACGAGAAAATTCCGGTTCATACCGTCTCACGCATGGTGGGCTGGGTCACCTATGAGCAGGCGCGCAGCGGCGAAGGCACGTTGACCGGCAAAATCTTTACGCTGAACGCCGTCCGCCGCGAGCTGGAGGCGATGACGTCCCGTCGTGAAGCGCAGGAAAATAACATTGTGCCGCACTCTTTTGCGGATCGGGAGCGCAAGGCAAAACACGAAACTCAGATCAAAAAGGCGGAAAGAATTATTCGTTCGAGCGGCCCGCTTTAACCCGGGAGGTTTTTTGATGCTTTACGGTTCGACCCTGTATGATCGCGTGGCCCAGAAAATGGACGAGGATGAAAGCTTGCGGGGTTTTCCAAAAGTCTTGGCGGTCATGAAAGAGATGTCCCGCGAAATCTGCGAGGAAAAGGACACGCTGGCGATCGAAAAACTGGCCGATTTTTCAGTCCAGTACCAAAAGATTTTCCGTTACGATCCCAAAAACATCCCTCAAAAAAGAGAGGGGGTCGGCGGCAACCTCTATTTCGGGGAGCTGACGCGCTATCTGGATAACAGCTTTTTGTATTATCGCGGCCTGAATGCCTGGTCGATGGCGTTGGGGGAGGCTTTTCAGGACGAGGTCGCCTGTCTGAAAAAGGAGGCAAGCCCCGATCCGGGTGCCGTTCGTGTGCTGTTGGCCGATATGGGAATCTTCATGCGCCAGCGCCTTGAATACACTGCCGACAACAACCATATCCGGGAGGTCGTGCGGCAAAGGGATTTATACGCCCGTCCGCGTCCCTCTGCCTAAGGAGGGGATTTCCCCTTTTCCCACCCTTTCGCTTTTGCTATGAAAAAGCATGGCCAAAGCACGTTCCGTTTCCCGCAAGAAATCCGCCCCGCCCCCGCTTCTGCCCGAGCCCGTCGCCGCATTCTTCAAGCGCCGCCTGTGGGAGGGGTTGGGCCTGAGCTTTGTTTTCCTTGGCGCCGCCGTCGCCATTGCACTCATCACCTATGATTCCGGCGACCCCAGCTTTAACGCCGCCGCGGGCGGCGACGCGCCCGTGCGCAATTTCCTGGGCCGTCCCGGCGCCTATGTCGCCGATGGATTGTTGCAATCCATGGGGCTGGCCGCCGCCTTCGTGCCGCTGCTGCTGACCGTCTGGGGCGTTCAGATCGCCCGCGCCAAGGAATGGCTGTCGCGCTGGCGCGAAACCTTGTGGCTGTTATCCGGCCTGTCGCTTTTTTCGGCCTTTCTGGCTGCGTTGCCGTTCGCATGGCTGACGACCTCGCATCTGGGCGGCTCGATGGGCGGGCTAATTCTCAACCAGATGGGACGGATTGGCGCGGCCCATATCGGCTACGGCGCGACGATCACCGCAGCCGCGCTTTGTTTCTTCCTTGGCGCTTATGCGCTGCTGCGCGCTTTGGGATTCAGCCGCGAGCAATGGAGCGATTTTCTCGCCCGCACCTTCGACAGGCTGGCCGACTGGCAGGAAGGCCGCGCACGATTGCGCCAGCTGGCCGCGCTCGAGCGCGCCGACGACATGGCGGATTACCGCCCCGCCAAACGCAAGGTGGCGCCCGTCAGCCGCGCCGACCGCACGGTGATCGCACCCAAGGCCCGCCCGCTGAAATCCGGCAAGCGCGGCGACAAGGAAAAACAACCGCGCTTCACTTTCCGCGACGCAGGCGATTTTACCCTGCCCGCCTTGCAATTGCTGCAAATGCCGGACAATAAAAAATCGGATATCAACGAAGCGGCGCTGAAAAAGAACGCCGAGCTGCTTCACGCCACGCTCGAGGATTTTTCCATTCGCGGCGAGATCATTCGTGTCAATCCCGGCCCTGTCGTGACCTTGTACGAACTCGAGCCCGCGCCGGGACTAAAATCGGCACGCGTCATCAATCTGGCCAGCGATATCGCACGCTCGATGCACGCGACCAGCGTGCGCGTCGCCGTCATCCCGGGCCGCAACGCCATCGGCATTGAACTGCCGAACCCCAACCGCGAAACCGTCTATCTTCGCGACCTGCTCAACGCCCAGGAATTCGCCCGCTCGCGCATGGCGCTGCCGCTGGCGCTCGGCGAGTCCATCGAGGGCCAGCCGATGATCGGCGACCTCGGCAAGATGCCCCACCTGCTCATCGCCGGCACCACCGGCTCGGGTAAATCGGTCGGCATCAACGCGATGATCCTGTCGCTGATGTTCAAGCTGCCGCCCGAGAAGTGCCGCTTCATCATGATCGACCCGAAAATGCTCGAACTGTCGATCTATGAAGGCGTCCCGCACCTCCTTTCCCCTGTCGTCACCGATCCGCAGAAGGCCGTGCTGGCCCTCAAATGGGTCGTGCGCGAAATGGAGAGCCGCTACGAGATCATGTCGAAGATGGGCGTGCGCAACATCGCCGGCTTCAACCAGAAAGCCGTGGAAGCCGCAGCCAGGGGCGAACACCTCACCCGTCAGGTCCAGACCGGCTGGAACAAGGAAACCGGCGAGGCGATCTGGGAGAACGAGCACATCAAGCCCGAACCCATGCCGCACATTGTCGTCGTCATCGACGAGATGGCCGACCTCATGCTCGTCGCCGGCAAGGACATTGAAAGCGCCGTCCAGCGCATCGCCCAGATGGCCCGCGCCGCCGGCATCCATCTCATCACCGCCACCCAGCGTCCGTCGGTCGACGTCATCACCGGCACGATCAAGGCCAACTTCCCGAC
>CBFGSX010000090.1:0-5900 GCA_965651535.1 uncultured Alphaproteobacteria bacterium
TCAAAGACGCGGACGCAATCTATGAGAAGCTAAAAGCCGCCGGGATTGACGTTCTTTACGACGACCGCCCGGATGTCCGCGCGGGGGGCAAGCTGGCCGATGCCGATCTGATCGGCATCCCGCATCGTGTGGTTGTCAGCAAAAAGACGTTGGAAAGCCAGAAGCTTGAATGGAAGGAACGCGCCAAGGCCGAGGCCGTGATGGTCGGTCTGGACGACTTTATTAACCGTCTTAAGGTGCGTTAAACCGCCTTGCCCCCGACGCCTCCGGGCTTTACCCTGAAGGCTCGGAGTTTGCCCTGATGTCCCTCGAATTTTTCGTTGCCAAACGCTATTTGCGCGCCAAGCGCGCCGAAAGCTTTATTTCCGTGATTTCCGGCTTTTCACTGGTCGGAATCGCGCTGGGTGTGGCGACCCTTATTATTGTCATGTCGGTCATGAACGGCTTCCGGCACGAGCTGGTGGGCCGCATCCTGGGCCTGAACGGCCATATCAACGTCTTCGCCGCGCAAGGCCCGATCGAGGATTACGCCTATCAGGCCGGATTGCTGGACGGGATGGGCGGCATCGTCCATGTGACGCCGATGGTCGAGGGACAGGCGCTGGTGACGCGTCAGGGCGCGGCAAGCGGCGTGCTGGTGCGCGGCCTGTCTGCCGCCGATCTGAAAACGAAAACGGAGCTTTATGACGGCCTCCCCGAGGCGCAGCGCGAAAATTTCAAGGACAACAACGTCCTGATCGGTATCGAGATGGCGCGGCGTTTCAATCTGCAACTTGGCGACGTGCTGACTCTGATCAGCCCCAAGCCGAAAAACACGCCTTTCGGTTCCATCCCGCGCAGCCGCGCCTATCGCGTCGGCGGCGTGTTCGATGTCGGGATGTATGAATACAACAACAACTTCGTGTTCATGCCGCTGGAAGCGGCGCAGGTTTTCTTCGAGGTTCCCGGCATGGTGTCGATGCTCGAGATCGTGACAGCCGACCCGCAAAAAATCGACCGTCTGCGCGTCGAGATCGGCCGCCGTCTGGGCGATGAATTCCTCGTGCGCGACTGGCGCGACAACAACACCAGCTTTTTCAGCGCGCTCGAGGTCGAGCGCAATGTCATGTTCCTGATCCTGACTTTGATTATTCTGGTGGCGGCGTTCAATATCATTTCTTCCCTGATTATGCTGGTAAAGGACAAATCGCGCGACATCGCCATTTTGCGCACCATGGGCGCGGATAAGGGACAGGTTTTGCGCATTTTCCTGATTACGGGGGCGAGTATCGGCGTGGTCGGTACGATTGCGGGATTTTTTCTGGGGATTCTGGTGACCAGCAATCTGCCGCATATCCAAAGCTTTTTGGAAACGATGATCGACACCAAGCTTTTCCCGCCCGAAATTTATTTCTTGTCGAGGCTTCCGGCCATTGTCGACTGGAATGAGGTGATCGCCATCGTCGTGATGGCTTTGGTGCTGTCTTTCGGCGCAACGATTTATCCGGCATGGCGCGCCGCCAAGCTCGATCCGGTGGAGGCGTTGCGCTATGTCTGAAGTATTGCTTCTTGAGCATATCCGTCATTCCTATCCTCAGGGCGATAGCGGCAGATTGCAAATCCTTCAGGATATTTCGCTGAGCATTGCCTCGGGCGAGATCGTTGCCTTGATGGGGAAATCCGGCGCAGGGAAATCGACCTTGTTGCACATGGCGGGCCTGCTGGATACGCCCGAACACGGCCAGATTACGCTTGACGACAAACAGGTTCAGGCCAAAGACGATGCCGCGCGCACGGTTCTGCGCCGCAAATATATCGGCTTTATCTATCAGTTTCACCATTTGCTGCCGGAGTTTTCAGCACTGGAAAACGTCATGCTGCCCCAGATCACGGCGGGGGTGGCGCGGGACGCGGCGAAAAAGCGCGCGCAGGATTTGCTGGATCGCGTCAAGCTGACGGATCGCATGACGCATCGCCCGTCGCAGCTTTCGGGCGGCGAACAACAACGCGTCGCCATTGCGCGCGCTTTGGCCAACGGGCCGAAATTAATTTTGGCCGACGAGCCGACGGGCAACCTTGATCCCGAAACGGCGGATACCGTTTTCGAGGTATTGCTCAAGGTTATCCGCGACGAGAAATCCGGCGCGTTGATCGCCACGCACAATCCCGAGTTGGCCAAGCGCATGGATCGTACGCTCAAACTTGAAAAAGGGCAGGTGGTATGAGCGCGGACTTCATCCATCTGCGCGTGCATTCCGCTTATTCTCTGGCCGAAGGCGCGATCAAGAACGGCAAGCTGATCGACGCCTGCCTCAAGATGGGTATGCCCGCCGTTGCGGTGACGGACACGAATAATTTGTTCGGCGCGATGGATTTTTGCACCAATGCGGTCAAAAAAGGATTGCAACCCATTTTGGGGATGCAAGCCGATGTGATGCTCGAGGATGAACGCGGCAAGCCCGCCAAAACCAATCTTGTGTTTCTTGTCCAGACGCAACAGGGCTATTACAACCTCGCCAAGCTCAATTCGTGGATGTATACGCGCAAAGATCCGCAAGACGATCCGGCGTTGAAGCTGGAATGGCTGGACGGGTTGTCGGACGGGCTGATCTGCCTGACGGGTGGGATGACCGGGCCGCTGGCTTTTCATCTCCAGCACAATCACAAAAAAGACGCCGAGACGTTGCTGGCCCGGCTCAAGACGCTTTTTCCAAACCGCCTTTATATCGAGCTGACGCGCCACGGCAATTATTCCAAACGCGTCGATCAGGAGTTGATCGCGCTGGCGCACGCGCAGGATGTGCCGCTGGTGGCGACCAACAACGCCTATTTCCTCGACAGGAAATTCTACGAAGCGCATGACGCGCTGTTGTGCATCGCTTCGGGCCGTTATGTGACGGAAACGGACCGTCGCCGCGAAACGCCGGATCATTATCTGAAAACGCCCGAAGAAATGGTCGCATTATTCGCCGACGTGCCCGAGGCTGTGGCCAACACGGTGACAATCGCCAAACGCATCGGGTTTTATCTGCAAAACGTCAACCCGGTCTTTCCGCCTTTTGCAACCTCCCAAGGTCGCACCGAGGACGAAGAATTCGTCCATCAGGCGGAAGAAGGATTGAAATGGCGACTGGAAAAATACGTCCTGCCCAAGGCGAAAGACAAGGCTGAACGTGAACGCCTGACGCGTGAATATACCGACCGTTTGAAAATGGAATTGCCGATCATTCTCAAAATGGGATTTTCGGGCTATTTCCTGATCGTCGCGGATTTTATCAAATGGTCGAAGGCCAATAACATTCCTGTCGGCCCGGGGCGCGGTTCCGGCGCGGGGTCCATCGCCGCATGGGCGGTGCAGATCACCGACATCGACCCCATCCCTTACGGTTTGCTGTTCGAGCGTTTCCTCAACCCCGAGCGCGTCAGCCTGCCGGATTTCGATATCGATTTCTGTCAGGAACGCCGCGACGAGGTAATCGCATATGTTCAACAGAAATACGGCGCGGATCGCGTCGGCCAAATCATTACCTTTGGTGAACTCAAGGCGCGCGCGGCGGTCAAGGATGTCGGCCGCGTGCTGCAAATGCCTTACGGTCAGGTCGATCGCATCAGCAAGATGATTCCGCATAATCCGGCCAAGCCCGTGACCTTGACCGAGGCCATCGAAGGCGACGCGGAATTGCAGCGCCTAAAGAATGAAGACGAGGCGGTCGGCAAGTTGCTGGAAATCGCGCTACAGGTCGAAGGGCTGTATCGTCATGCCTCGACACACGCGGCGGGGATCGTCATCGGCGACCGCCCGCTTGAAGATACGATTCCATTATATCAAGACCCGCGCTCGAGCATTCCGGCAACGCAGTATAATCTGAAATACATTGAACAGGCGGGATTGATTAAATTCGACTTTCTCGGTTTGAAAACGCTGACGGTGTTGCAAAAGGCGCTGGAATTCATCAAGTCGAATACGGGCGACGACATCGACCTGCTCAATCTGTCGATGGACGACGACAAGGTTTACGAGTTGTTCCGCGCGGGTCATACCCTTGGCATCTTCCAGTTTGAAAGTTCGGGCATGCAAGAGGCCATGCGTCAGGTTAAGCCGACGCGCTTCGAAGATCTGATCGCGCTTAACGCGCTCTATCGTCCGGGCCCGATGGAAAACATTCCGCAATACGGCAAGGTCAAAAACGGCCAGGCCGAAGCGTCCTATCCGCACCCGATCATCAAATCCATTCTGGAAGAGACCTATGGCATCATGGTCTATCAGGAACAGGTCATGGAAATCGGCCGCGTGATGGCGGGCTATACGCTGGGCGGCGCGGATATGCTGCGCCGCGCGATGGGCAAAAAGATCAAAGCGGAAATGGACGCCCAACGCGAACGCTTTATCGAGGGCGCGAAGAAAACCAATAATATCCCCGAAGAAAAAGCCACCGAAGTTTTCGACCTGATGGCGAAATTCGCCGATTACGGTTTCAACAAGTCGCACGCCGCCGCCTATTCGCTGGTCGCGTATCAGACGGCCTATCTCAAGGTGCATTACCCGGCAGAGTTTATGGCCGCGTTAATGACGCTCGATATGGGCGACACGGACAAGCTCAATATGTATGCGCAGGAATTGCGTATCATGAAGCTTGATCTTCTGCCGCCGGATATCAACGCGTCTTTCCCGTATTTCGCTGTTGAAAACGGCAATATCCGCTATGCACTGGCGGCGTTGCGCGGCGTCGGCTATCAGGCGATGCAGGACATTATCGCCGAGCGCAAAAAGGGACAATTCAAATCGTTGCAGGATTTCATCGACCGCATGGATGCCAAATCCTTTAGCAAGAAACAGATGGAAGTATTGGCCAGCGCGGGCGCATTCGACAGCTTCGATATTCCGCGCGCGGCCTTGGTACAGGGTTCCGAATATCTGATGCGCCGCATTCAGCGTCGTCAGGAAGAAGCCAATAGCGGTCAGGTATCGTTATTCGCCGCCGCACCGCAAGCGGCAGATCTCGAGCCGGTGAAAATCCCCGATTTGCCGGAATGGCCTTCGCTGGAAAAACTCCAGAATGAATTTGCCGCCATCGGGTTTTATCTCTCGGCGCACCCGGTGGATAATTACGGTGAATGGCTCGAGAAGAAGGGGTATGTCACCCATAAGCAAATTCTTGAGACGCAGCCGCCCTTACTGGGCGGCAAGATCGCCGGCGTCGTCGTCAAAAAAGTCGAGAAGCGTTCCGATCGCGGACGTTTTGCATTCGTCACGATCTCGGGCCGCACGGGCGTTTTTGATGTGACGGTCTATACCGAACCGCTGCTGCAATACCGTGATCTGTTCGTTTCGGGGAATATTCTGTCGATGCAGGTCGATATCCAATGGCGCGAGGAAGAGCCGCGTTTGATTTTGCGCTCTGCCGCCATGTTGGATCAGATGATTACGCGCAGTATCAACAATGTGCAGATCAATTTGAATAAATCCGCCGATCCGGAAAAATTGGCAAAGTTTTTGGCGCAATGCGGCCAGGGGAATATCAAAGTTGCCGTCAATCTGCCGCTGAAAGAAACGGATGCGACCGTGACCCTTCAGCCCGATTACGGCCTCAAATTGCTGGAAACCGATATCCAGATGCTGAAAACCTTCTCGGGCGTCGAGGTCGTGGTGCAGTAATAATGATAATGGTCCTCGGGCTTGTCCCGGGGACCCATTCTGTGTGGGCCTCCGGACCAAGTCCGAAGGCCCTAATGGGAGAAATAGATGACCGACAAAATCATCCGCGTTGGCACCGGCATTCTGTTGTTCAACGACAAGAATGAATTTCTAATGGGCCGTCGCAGAGGCAGCCACAGCGAAGGGACATGGGGGCTTGTCGGCGGCTATATCGAGTTTGGTGAAACCTTTGAACAGGCAGCCAAACGCGAAACGATGGAAGAAA
>CBFGSX010000091.1:0-5758 GCA_965651535.1 uncultured Alphaproteobacteria bacterium
GACGCCGCGCCCGCCCGACACGACAATGCGCGCCGAGGTCAGCTCGGGGCGGTCGCCTTTGGATTCCTCTGCCGAAACGAATTTGCTGCGGCCCGCCGAGGGCGCGGCATCGAGCGCCGAGACCGGCACGCTGCCGCCTTCGGCTTTTACTGCGTCAAACGCCGTCGGACGAATGGTCATCACGTTCTGGCTCTGTGCCGTCTCCAACGTCTCGAGCGCATTGCCCGCATAGATCGGGTGAACGAATTGCGTCGGCGATTCAATTTTGATGACGTCGCTGATTTGCTGAACGTCCAGTTTCGCCGCCACGCGCGGCAAGATATTTTTTCCGAACGTCGTCGCGGGCGCCAGGATATAGGCGTAATCGGCGGCGATTTTCAAAACGGCCTCGGCGAATGTTTCTGCCAGCGGCTTTTCAAACGCCGCGTGATTGCCGACGATGACTTTTTCAAGATCGCTGCAATTTTGTGCCTGTTTCGCCGCGCCTTCGGGATTATTCCCCAGAACAAGCAGGTGGATCGCCTGTTTCAGTTCTTTGGCGGCGGCGATGGTCGACAGCGTCGCAGGCTTGAGCGAGGCGTGATCATGTTCGGCCAATACCAAAATTGTCATTCAACTCTCTCCTCTTGTCATTCCCGCGCAAGCGGGAATCCAGTTTACCTGAAGATGGACCCCGGCCTTCGCCGGGGTGACGGTTTTTATAAAACTTTTGCTTCTTCCTTCAATTTTTTGACCAGCTCCGCCACGTCGGCGACCTTGATCCCCGCTTTGCGCTTGGGCGGTTCGGACACTTTGAGGCGCTTGAGGCGCGGCGTCAGCGTCACGCCCAAAGATTCGGGCGGATGCGTTTCGACGGGCTTTTGGCGCGCCTTCATGATATTCGGCAGCGCGACATGGCGCGGCACGTTGAGGCGCAAATCCGTCGTGATAATCGCGGGCGTGGAAACGGCGATGGTTTCCAGACCGCCGTCGATTTCACGCGTGACGTTGATCTCGCCGCCGATTTCGACCTTCGAGGCGAAGGTCGCCTGCGGCCAATCCAAAAGCGCGGCCAGCATCTGACCCGTCTGGTTGGCATCGTCGTCGATGGCCTGTTTGCCCATGATGACCAGATCGGGGTTTTCCTTCTTGACGATTTCCGCCAGCAATTTCGCTACGGCCAAAGGCTCGACCACGCCCTCGGCGGGAATGTGGACGGCACGATCCGCGCCCAAAGCCAAAGCCGTGCGCAGTTGCTCGACCGCGCCCGCCGGGCCGATGGTCACGGCAATCAGCTCGGTCGCCTTGCCGGATTCTTTCAGTTTCACCGCTTCCTCGACAGCGATTTCGTCGAACGGGTTCATTGACATTTTCACGTTGTCGAGTTCCACGCCGCTTTGGTCGGCTTTGACGCGAACCTTGACGTTGTAATCGACAACGCGCTTGACGGGGATCAATATCTTCATTTTCTATCCGTTTTTCGCAAGAACAAGAACCAGCGCGAACAGGGCCAGAGCGCCTGCCTGCAAATAGATGCGCCACCACATCAGTTTATTGCTGGTCTTGCCGGTGACATCCTTGCCGCGGGCCATCGTGACAAGACCCGCCCCGAGGACGCCCAAAACCGCCAGCATGGCCAGCACCATCGCGGTGACAACGACTGTATTCATCATACCCTCCTCATAACGGACCGACCCTTAATATGAGGTTAGGATATTACGGGTTGAGTTTTACCACAAGCCCGCGTAAACCCTTGGCTATGCGGCTCCTTGATCTTATCCGCCAACACAAACAGGTTGACCTGACGAATTTCGTGCGCCTGCGCGCCGGAAACGAAAATATCGGCTGGACGAAAAAAATGCTGGCCGAACAGCTTGCCTCTCTCGGCAATGCCTGGAGCCTACAGGACGGTGCGCTGATTCTAAAAGATTCCAAAGACCTCACCGAAGCGGTGGACGCCGATTTTCATGAGGCCATGCGCCGAGGATGGATTCCGCAAAAACCCGACTACCCGCACGGCGATGACTGGCTGGGCGTGGGCGGCGATCGCGGCCCAAAGGCCCGCTTTATCGTGCGGCGTTTCTTTATCCGTTTTCTGGGCGCGCCCATCGACAGCGTGTTCATCAACGGCCATGAAAACGACGCGATGTGGCTGGCGGTGCGCGGCAGCGGCGTGGATTTCGCCGCCGGGACGTTTGATCCGATGGTCGGCGGCGCGCGCCAGCACGATCAAACCATCGCAGAAGCCGCGCTGATTGAAGGCGAACAGGAAGCGGGGATTTTACCCGCGCAAAAGAGCAGCATCAAACCGGTCGGCACGATGCAGCTTTTTTACCTCGGTCCGAACGGCCATCTCAAGGACGAACGCTTTCATCTTTTCGATTTCGACACAAAAGGGGCGTTTACGCCGCAATGCACGGAGGAATGGGAAATTTCCGGCTTTATCAAAATGCCGCTCGACGAAGTGCTGCACACGCTGGAAAACGCTCCCGAAAAATTCAAGGAACAGATCCGTCTCGTCGTAATCGATTTCCTGATACGTCGCGGCGTTATCCCGAAAACCTATCCCGAGTTTGAGAAAATCCACGCCGCTCTTTACGAACAGGTTGATTTCAATGCCGAAGACTTCCGCGCTCTCCGGGCCTGAGTTGATCCCGCCCAAGGTAAAACAGGCCGTGATCTTTTTGCATGGTCTGGGGTCGAACGGCGACGATCTTCTGGGGCTTGCGCCCTACATGAAGGATGCGCTGCCGGGCACGGCTTTTCTTGCGCCTAACGCGCCCTATTCCGTGCCGATGCTGGCGAACGGGTTTCAATGGTTTGAGCTTTGGGATCGCTCGCCGATGCAAATCGAGCAAGGCGTGCGCGCCGCCGCGCCGCTGATTGCGGATTTCGTCGAAACGACCGCCGAGCGTTTCAACATCCCCGTTTCCAAAATCGCGCTGGTCGGTTTTTCGCAAGGCACGATGGTGTCGCTCCATGCCGGGTTGCGCCTGATCGACGGGCTGGCGGGGATCGTCGGGTTTTCCGGTGCGATGATGACGCCCGAAACGCTCGCCTCGGAAAAGCTCAAGAAAATGCCGCCCGTGTTGCTGGTGCATGGGATGCAAGACCCCGTCGTCCCCGCTTTCGCCAGTCAACAGGCCGAGATGATCATCCGCATGGCAGGCGGCGATGTCGAATACGTCCAGCGCCCTTTCCTCGTGCATTCCATCGACGACGCGGGTATAAAGGAATGTATCGAGTTTCTGCAAAAAGCCTTTTCGGGAGAAAAACCATGACGCGTGTTTTGACATTCGCTTTTCTTTCCCTGTTCGCGCTGACGGGATGCGGAAGCTCCTATGGCAGTCTGGGAATGCCGTTTTCCTCCCCCGCTGCCGCGCGACAACAAGCCGCGCCGCAAACCGTCGAAAAGACGGGTGATTTCACCGTTGCCGAAGCGCCGCCCCTGGCCGCCATCCCGAACGATCCCGTCCAAATCGCGCCGATTGCCGGAAGTGAAAACACCGTCGAGCCGATCGAAATGCCCGGCCCCGATGCCTGCAACCCGTCACAGGAACTAATCGGCCAGCATAAATCCGTCGTCAATACGATGCTGTTCAAACATCCGGTTCGCGTGCTGGGGCCGGATGATGCCGCGACCATGGATTACCAGCCTCTGCGCACCAATATCCTGTACGATAAAAACGGCGTTATTTTCGAGGTCAGATGCGGCTAAACGCCCGTATTTGATGACATATCGCAGCAAAATTAAGGGTCTGTTCATCCAAGATATGCTTTGATAGAGCTATGTCGGGAGGACGTCATGACTGAGCTTATCTCAGCCCCAACCGAAAAGATTGCAAAACCGCTGGCCCCTTCTGATTGCCCGGTTCTGGTCTTGAACGCCGACTTTCGCCCCCTTAGCTATTATCCGCTTTCGCTGATTTCCTGGCAGGACGCCATCAAGGCCGTCTTCATGGATCGCGTGAACATTCTGGCGCATTACGACCGCGCCATTTCTTCGGCTCATGCCGAATGGCAAATGCCATCCGTCATCGCGCTCAAGGAATATTACGCGCCCAAAGCCCGCCCCGCCTTTACGCGCTTCAACGTCTTTCTGCGCGATAATTTCACCTGTCAGTATACGGGGGAAAAACTGCCGCCGACGGAGCTGACTTTCGACCATGTCGTCCCGCGTTCGCGCGGCGGCAAGACGACTTGGGAAAACATCGTCACCGCCAGCCGCGAGGCCAATACCCGCAAAGGCAACAAGCTGCCGCATGAATGCGGCATGTTCCCCATGCGGTCGCCAGAACAACCCACCGGATTTGAATTACAAGAGCGCGGCCGGAAATTTCCCCCGCGCTTTTTGCATGAAAGCTGGCGCGACTATCTTTACTGGGACAGCGAACTGGAACGCTAAGGTTTTTCTTCATTTGTCATCCTGAGGGCAAAGCCCGAAGGATCTCGGCAGAGAGAGTGATTGTGTGCCGAGATTCTTCGCTTCGCTCAGAATGACAAAGAGTTTATTTCTTTACCTTCACAAACACCAGTAAAGCCACAACGCCCATCCCCGCCGAGATCAGCACGTTGTAAAACGCCATCGTCATGCCGAACAGGAACGGCACGCGCTCGTCGCAGCGCACGATCGGCGCAGCCTTGAGCGCCGCCAGCATTTCCTCGACCGTGGCGCCTTCTTTATAAACATTCGTCGCAACGCAATCGGATGCGAATGTCCACCAATGGTATTCCACGCCGACATGAAAAAATGCGAGGCCTGCATTATAAAGACTTGCGGCGGCAATCGGCAGCAAAAGGAATTTCGCCGCCTTTTTGTCGTGCAGGAAAAACAGTGCCGCCGCCAGCACGGCCACGATCCCGTAAGGATAACGCTGCCAGATGCACAATTTGCATGGATTGAAACCGAAAGACTGGCTGATGAAAGCGGCCGCCACCACCGCAGCCGCGCCCAGCGCATAAAGCGCGCCCCATTGGCGCAGCGTGATCTTTTTGAAAAGGGCGAGTGCTTTTTCCATGCCCTAGAAATAGACCCATGCCGCATAGACGACAAGAGCCAGCACACCGATTCCGCCGAGTACCCATGGCAGCTGGTCACGCACCAGATGCAGCGCCTTGCGCCCATAATGCGCCACCAACAGCGTCACCAGCGCATAACGCACCAATCGGAACGCAAAACAAATCCCGATAAAAACCGCCACGTTCATTTCGCCCATGCCCGCGGCGATCACCGCCAGCCGATAGGGAATGGCCGGAGACAAGGCCGCCACGCCGACCAGCCACACACCCTCGTCATCGAAAAATTGCCGAAGCTGCGGCACGAAAATATCGGGGCACGCCCCCGCGCGATAGGCGCACAGAAATTCCAGAACCGGCACGACCAGTGGATCGAAAGCGAAACGCCCAAGCGCATAGCCGATCAGCCCCCCGACAACGGAACCCGCCGCCGCAATAAGGGAATAACGGAACGCCCGCCCGCGCCGCGCCAGCCCCATCACGATCAGCATTACCTCGGGGGGAATTGGAAAAATCAGGCTTTCCGCCACCGCGCAGGCAAACAGCCACCGCTCGGCATGCGGATGCCGCGCATAGCGCTCGGTCAGGGCGGTTAGTTTTTTGAACATAAGGGGCGAAGCTACAGCCAAACGTCTCGCAAAGCCACCTCTTGCCCCCGGCCTTTTTCCATTTTATAGTCCGAGCCGGTTTTTCGGTGGGCAAGGAAAATATCCCTTGCGCTAGGAAAACTTTCCGGCTAAGAATCGGGAAGACACACTGGCCT
>CBFGSX010000092.1:0-5739 GCA_965651535.1 uncultured Alphaproteobacteria bacterium
TTTCTGAGATCCTTCGGCTTCGCTCAGGATGAAGGAATTTTCTATACCAATTCCTTCACCTTCTTCGGCTTGCGTTTTTTTGGCGTGGCGGATTTTGCTTTGGGTTTGCGGTTGCCGATGATCTTGAACGACAAGGCGTCGTCTTTCACGTCGATCTGAACCTCGCCGCCATTGACAAGCTTGCCGAACAGCAATTCATCGGCCAGAGGTTTCTTGATCTCGGTGTCGATGACGCGGGCCAAGGGCCGGGCGCCCATGGCGCGGTCATAACCTTTTTCACCCAGATATTTCCGCGCTTCGGGCGACAAGGAAAAGGTGACGTTGCGGTCGGCCAGTTGTTCCTCAAGCTTGAGGATGAATTTATCGACAACATGGCCGATCGTGTCGGGTGACAGATGGGTAAAGGTGACAATCGCGTCGAGGCGGTTGCGGAATTCCGGCGTGAAAAGTTTTTTCAGCGCTTCGGAATCTTCGCCTTCGCGGCTTTCGCGCACGAAGCCGATGGGGGCTTTTTCCATTTCCGCCGCACCCGCATTACTGGTCATGATCAGGATGATGTTGCGGCAATCGACAGTCTTGCCGTTGCTGTCGGTAACTTTGCCGTAGTCCATGATCTGGAGCAGAATATTGAACACGTCCGGATGCGCTTTTTCAATCTCGTCCAACAGCACGATGGCGTGCGGCGTCTGGTCGATGGCGTCGGTCAGTTGACCGCCCTGGTCGTATCCGACATAGCCCGGAGGCGCGCCGATCAGACGCGCAACCGAATGACGCTCCATATATTCGGACATATCGAAGCGGTGGAATTTGATGCCCATCGTTGCGGCCAGTTGCTTGGCGATCTCGGTTTTGCCGACGCCCGTCGGGCCACAGAACAGATACGAGCCGGTGGGTTTTTCCGGGTCGCGCAACCCCGCGCGCGCCATTTTAATGGCGGAAACAAGGGTCTCGATGGCGTTGTCCTGACCGAACACCATGCGGCGCAGATCGGCGTCGAGGCTCTTGAGCGCATTGCGGTCGTCCGACGAAACGGCATTGACCGGCACACGCGCCATTTTGGAGATCACCAGCTCGATATCGGCGATGTCGATGGTCTTGCGGCGGTCTTTTTCGGGCAAAACTTTTTGCGCCGCGCCGGCCTCGTCCAGAACGTCGATGGCTTTGTCCGGCAGCTTGCGGTCGGAGATATAGCGCACCGACAGATCGACGGCGGCATTGATCGCCGCGTCGGTAAAGGAAATGCCGTGATAGGTTTCGTAATAGCCCTTAAGCCCTTCGAGAATCTGTTTCGCCTCGGCGACGCTGGGTTCCGACACGTCGATTTTCTGGAAGCGGCGCACAAGGGCGCGGTCTTTTTCGAAATGCTGGCGGTATTCCTTGTAAGTGGTCGAGCCGATGGTGCGCAATTTGCCGCGTGACAATGCAGGCTTGAGCAAATTCGACGCGTCCATCGAGCCGCCCGAGGTCGATCCCGCGCCGATGATGGTATGAATCTCGTCGATAAACAAAATCGAACCCGGCGTGTTTTCCAATTCCTGAATCACGGCTTTGAGGCGCTCCTCGAAATCGCCGCGATAGCGCGTCCCCGCCAGCAGCGCGCCCATATCCAGCGCAAAGATCACGCCGTTTTTCAAAACCTCGGGCACATCGCCCTCGACGATGCGCTTGGCCAGTCCTTCGGCGATGGCCGTTTTGCCGACGCCGGGATCGCCGACATAAAGCGGGTTGTTCTTCGAGCGGCGCGAGAGAATCTGGATGGTGCGCTCGACTTCGGCGGCGCGGCCGATCAATTTGTCGATCTCGCCCTTGGCGGCCTTGTCGTTCAAATTGATGCAATAATGCTTGAGCGCATCCGACGGCTTGGCGGCGGTCGGGTCGGCCTCGCGTGCGGGATCGGCGGCTTTGTGCGGCTTGGCCGCTTCGGCCGCGCCGCGCACGGGACGCTCTTCGTTATGCGCGGGATTTTTGGCGATCCCGTGCGAGATGAAATTCACCGCGTCGAAACGCGTCATGTCCTGTTCCTGCAGGAAGAATACGGCATGGCTTTCGCGCTCGGAGAAGATGGCGATCAGCACGTTTGCGCCCGTCACGTCGGAACGGCCCGAGGATTGCACGTGAATCGCCGCGCGTTGCAGCACGCGCTGGAAGCTGCTGGTCGGTTTGGCTTCGCCGCTGTCGGAGATTAGCCCTTCAAGCTCGTTGTCGATAAATTCGGTCAGCTCCGTGCGCAGCTCGTCCACCTCGACGCCGCAGGCGCGCAAAACCGGAAGCGCATCCGCGTCATCCATCAAGGAAAGCAAAAGATGCTCGAGCGTGGCGAATTCATGGCCGCGGGCATTGGCCAAAGCCAAAGCGCGATGCAGGGTTTTTTCAAGTTCATTCGATAACATCAGTCGTCCCTTTCCATCGTGCATTGCAGCGGGTGTTCGTTCTTGCGTGCCAGAGTCATGACCTGATCGACCTTGGTCTCGGCGACCTCATAGGTGAAGACGCCGGCGACGCCGACCCCCTCGTTGTGAACCTTGAGCATGATATCGTTGGCCTCGACGCGCGATTTGCGGAACACGCGCTCGAGCACATAGACGACGAATTCCATCGGCGTAAAATCGTCGTTGAGCAGCAAAACTTTGTACATGGCGGGTTTCTTGGTCTTGACTTTGACCTTGACCGCCAGCCCGTCTTCATAGGCTTCGTTGTTGTTCACGGGCCGCGCCTTCATGGTGAAGCGCTGTTTTGTCATGCGGAAATTTTGTCCGTGAAGCGTTGTCATTTCCAATCGTCCCTACCTCTCCAGTCTGGCGGGTCTCCCTGAAGAAAGAGTAAAACGATTCGTCTTGAAAATAAGCAGGGATTTCAGGTTTTATTTACCCTTTTCCTGCTCCAGCAGGGCTTTTTTGGACAGTTTTCCAATAAGGGTTTTCGGCAGAGGCTCTTTGCGGAACTCGATGATCTTGGGCATTTCGATGGGCGAGATATATTCTTTCAAGAATGTCTTGAGTTCCTCGGCGCTTAGGTGTCTGCCGTCCTTCAGCTTGACCCAGACTTTGACGTTTTCGCCGCGATACGGATCGGGAATCCCCGCGCAGACAACCTCTTCGACGGCGTCATGGCGATAGACGGCATCCTCGATATTGCGCGGATAGACGTTGTATCCGCCGCATAAAATCATGTCCTTGATCCGGTCGACGATGAAAATATAGCCGTCCTCGTCCAGCACGGCGACATCGCCCGTGTGCAATCGCCCCTCGCGCAAGACCTCGCCGGTCTCGAGCGGCTTGTTCCAATAGCCCAGCATGACCTGCGGCCCGCGCACGCACAGCTCGCCTTTTTCGCCGACGGGCAGGATCGTCTTGCGATCCTCGAGCGAGACGATCTCGACTTTGGTATCGGGAAAGGGCAGGCCGATCGAGCCGCCCTTGTTCGCGCCTTCATACGGATTGGCCGAAACGACGGGCGAAGCCTCGGACAGGCCGTAGCCCTCGACCAGCTTGCAGCCCGTGTTTTTCTCAAAAGCCTCGCGCACTTCGACGGGCAGGGCCGCGCCGCCCGCCACGCAGAAATTGATGGAGCTGAGATCGAATTTTTTCAGTTTCGGGAAATTATTGATCGCCGTGTAAATGGTCGGCACGGCCGGAAACACGGTCGGCTTTTTCTTGTGGATGGTTTTCAGCGTCTGTTTCAGGTCAAAACGCGGCAGCGCGATGATCGTCGTCCCCAGATAGACGGACAGGTTGACAATCGTCGTCAGCGCAAAGGCGTGAAAGAACGGCAACACGGCCAGGGCTTTCTCATAGCCTTCCTGCATCGGGTGGAACCAGGCGCGGCATTGCTTGGCGTTCACGGATAAATTGGCGTGGGTCAGCATCGCCGCCTTGGAAGTTCCCGTCGTGCCGCCCGTATATTGCAGCACCGCGACATCGCGCAATATATCGACCGCGACGGGCTGCGGGGCATCCGTCGTCGCGGCAAGGGCCGAGGCGCTGAGCGTGTCGGGTGGCAATTTGGCGATCTCTTTGCCTTTGAGCACGCGAAACGCCAGCGATTTGACGCGTGGCAGCTGGTCTTCCATGCTGGACGCGATCAGACGGCGCGTGCCCATATGCGGCAGCAATTTGTCGGTCAGTTGTTTCAGATTGAGACACACGACAAATTGCGGATCGGAATCCTCGAGGATGAATTTCAATTCATGCGGCGCATAAAGCGGGTTGATGTTGACCACCGTCCCGCCCGCGAGCAATACGCCGTAGAAAAACCGCAGATAATCGGGGCAATTGGGCAGCATGATGCCGACGCGCGCGCCCTTTTTCAGGCCCAGCTTTTGCAGTCCGGCGGCGACGGCTTGCGTCTCGGCCCACAGATCGCCATACGAGGTTTTTGCATCCAGAAAATCGATCGCGGCGCGTTTCGGGAAGCGCGCGGCGGTGTCTTGGAGCAGATCGGGGAGAAAGGCGGGTTTCAGATCGGGCATCCCGTCATATTGCCTGCAAAATCGGAAAGAAATTGTTTATGAAAGGTTGAACTACAGAGATAGACAGAGATAAACAGAGGGATTCTGTAATAACGCCTATCCTGCGCGAAGCGCAATAAAGGCCATATAGGCCGTTATTTCTGTGTTTTAATGCCGCTGCGCGGCAAGTAAGAAAAACAAATCTCTGTTTATCTCTGTCTGTCTCTGTAGTTCAAAAATCCAAAATTCCGTCTTTTACAGAACTTTCAAACCCCTTATAATCCGGCCCATGTCCAGCCCCCCCCTCCATATCCGCCTTGCGGGCCCGCGCGGCTTTTGCGCCGGAGTCGAGCGCGCCATCCAGATGGTCGAAAAGGCGCTGGAGAAATTCGGGAGCCCCGTCTATGTCCGTCACCAGATCGTCCACAATAAATTCGTGGTCGAAGGCCTGGAGAAAAAGGGTGCGATCTTCGTCAAGGAGCTGGACGAAATTCCCGCGGGCACGACGCGGCCCGTGATGTTTTCAGCCCATGGCGTTGCCAAAAGCGTGATCGAAAATGCCAAACATTTGAATCTGTTCAGCTTGGATGCGACCTGTCCGCTGGTGTCCAAGGTTCACCGCGAGGTCGAGCTGCTCGACCGCATGGGCAAACAGATCATCATGATCGGCCACAAAGGCCATCCCGAGGTTTTGGGAACAACAGGCCAACTCCAGCCCGGGCGTGTGTTGCTTGTCGAAAATGTTGCCGATGTTGAAAATTTGAGCGTGAACGATCCCGAACAACTCGCCTATGTGACGCAGACGACGTTGTCCGTGGATGAAACCGCCGATATCATCGCGACCCTCACCAAAAAATTCCCGAGCATCACCGCGCCGAAAAAAGAGGATATCTGCTACGCCACCACCAACCGCCAGGCCGCGGTCAAGGCGATTGCCAGAACCGCTGATTTGTTTTTAACGGTGGGCGCGAAGAACTCGTCCAATTCAAACCGCCTGGCCGAAACCGCCCGCGCGCATGGCGCGAAAGCGTCTTATTTAATTGACGATGCCAGCGCCATCGACTGGACATGGTTTGACGACGTCAAAACGCTGGGCCTGTCCTCGGGGGCAAGCGCGCCCGAAGTGCTGGTGCAGGGTGTGGTCGAAGCCGCCCGTGCGCGTTTTAACGTCACCACTGAAGAAGTGATCATCGTCGAAGAAGACGTGGTCTTCAACCTGCCGCGGGTGTTGGTGGTGTGACCGACACGAAAATTTTTACCGAAATCGGCATTGGCAACGACACGTTTGTCTC
>CBFGSX010000093.1:0-5610 GCA_965651535.1 uncultured Alphaproteobacteria bacterium
CCTTTCTGGACGATGTCGCCTTCTTGCACGACGATGTGCTTGCCTTTCGGGATCAGGTATTCGGCGGCGTCGCCTCCCTCAAGCGGGACGATCGCGATGCGGCGCTTGGCCTTGTAGTCCTTGCCGAACTCGATACGGCCCTCGATCTCCGCGATAATCGCGGCTTCCTTGGGACGGCGGGCTTCGAACAATTCCGCCACGCGCGGCAGACCGCCCGTGATGTCGCGGGTCTTGGTCGTTTCGCGCGGGATGCGGGCGATGATATCGCCGGCCTTGACCGACGCGCCGTTGGCGACCGACAAAATCGATCCGACCGACAGGTGATACACCGCTTCGATGCCCGTCGGGAGCTTCTGCGGGTTGCCTTTGGCATCCATCAGAGCCATGCGCGGACGCAGGGCCGACATCTTGGGCTGCGAGCGCCAGTCGGAAACGATGCGCGAGGAAAGACCCGTCGCTTCGTCCGTCTGTTCGCGCATCGAGACGTTCTCGATAAGGTCGGCATAAGAAACCGTCCCCGCCACTTCGGTGATGACCGGCATGGTGAAGGGGTCCCATTCGGCCAGAATTTGACCCTTGGTGACGCTTGCGCCTTCGGCGGCCATCAGCTTCGCGCCGTAAGGGACGCGGAAGCGTGCACGCTCCTTGCCCTTGTCGTCGATCAGCGAGATTTCCGTGTTGCGCGCCATCACGATCTCAAACCCTTCCGAGTTCTTGAGCGTGTTCTTGTTCTGGATGCGCAGCTTCGCATCGAACGGCGCTTCGACGTTCGAGCGCTGCGCGCTGCCCGAAGCGGCGCCGCCGATGTGGAAGGTACGCATGGTCAGCTGCGTGCCCGGTTCTCCGATCGACTGCGCGGCAATAACGCCGATCGCTTCGCCGATATTGACCTTGGTTCCACGCGCCAGGTCGCGGCCATAGCACTTGCCGCAGACGCCCGACACCGTTGAACAGGTCAGAACCGAACGCACCTGAACCTCGTCCACGCCCGCTTCTTCGATGGCTTCGGCGGTCACTTCGTCGACGATTTCGCCGGCCTTGTTCAGAACCTCGCCCGTCACCGGATGCTTGACATCGTGCAGCGTCGTGCGGCCCAGAATGCGCTCGGACAGCGAGGCCACGACCGTGCCGCCGTCAAGGACGGCGCGGATCGCGATACCCTTGTCGGTGCCGCAATCCTCTTCGCGGATCGTCACATCCATCGCCACGTCGCAAAGGCGGCGGGTCAGGTAACCCGAGTTCGCCGTCTTGAGCGCCGTATCGGCCAGACCCTTGCGGGCGCCGTGCGTCGAGTTGAAGTATTCCAGAACCGTCAGACCTTCTTTGAAGTTCGAGCGGATCGGCGATTCGATGATCTCGCCCGAGGGCTTGGCCATCAGACCGCGCATCCCGCCGAGCTGGCGCATCTGGGCGACGGAACCGCGCGCACCGGAATCGGCCAGCATAAAGACCGAGTTGATGCCCGGGCCTTTTGCGGTCGCCTTGAGCGTCTTCATCATCGCCGCCGTCACGGATTCCGTGCAAGCCGACCAGATGTCGACGACCTTGTTGTATTTCTCGACCTTGGTGATGAGACCGTCCATATATTGCTGCTCGAATTCCTTGACGCGTTTTTCTGCGTTGGCGAGCAGCTCTTTTTTCTCGGCCGGGATGATCATATCATCCTTGCCGAAGGATACGCCGGCCTTGCAGGCGTGCTGGAAGCCCAGCTTCATCATACGGTCGGCAAAGATCACCGATTCCTTCTGACCGGTATGGCGATAAACGGTGTCGATGACGTTCGAAACCTCTTTCTTGGTCAGGGCTTTGTTGATCGTCGCATAGGGCAGGTTCGCATTCTTGGGCAGCAATTGCGCCAGGATATAGCGGCCCGGCGTCGTATCGACGATCTGAACCGTCTTGTTGCCTGCGGCGTCGATGCCTTCCCAGCGCGCCTTGATCTTGGCGTGCAGGGACAAAGCGCCCGTATCCAGCGCCATTTCCATTTCGCCCAAGTCGGCAAAGGCCATGCCTTCGCCCGGCTGGTTGTCGAATTCCAGCGTCATGTAATACAGGCCCAGAACAATATCCTGCGACGGCACGATGATCGGCTTACCCGATGCCGGAGCCAGAATGTTGTTCGTGGACATCATCAGAACGCGCGCCTCGAGTTGCGCCTCGATCGACAACGGCACGTGAACGGCCATCTGGTCGCCGTCGAAATCGGCGTTGAACGCCGTGCAGACGAGCGGGTGCAGCTGGATCGCCTTGCCTTCGATGAGGGTCGGCTCGAAGCCCTGGATGCCGAGGCGGTGCAGCGTCGGCGCGCGGTTCAACAGAACCGGGTGCTCGCGGATCACTTCCTCGAGAATGTCCCAGACTTCGGGGCGGGTCTTCTCGACCATGCGCTTGGCGGCCTTGATGGTGGACGCCATGCCGTAGAGTTCCAGCTTGTGATAGATGAACGGCTTGAACAGTTCCAGCGCCATCAATTTCGGCAGACCGCATTGATGGAGTTTGAGTTCGGGGCCGACCACGATGACCGAACGGCCCGAATAGTCGACGCGCTTGCCGAGCAGGTTCTGACGGAAGCGGCCCTGCTTGCCCTTGAGCATATCGGACAGCGATTTCAGCGGGCGCTTGTTCGTGCCGGTGATGACGCGGCCGCGGCGCGAGTTGTCGAACAACGCGTCGACGGCCTCCTGCAGCATGCGTTTTTCGTTGCGGACGATGATGTCCGGCGCGCGCAATTCGATCAGGCGGCGCAGACGGTTGTTACGGTTGATGACACGGCGATACAGATCGTTGAGATCCGAGGTCGCGAAACGGCCGCCATCCAAAGGAACCAGCGGGCGCAGTTCCGGCGGAAGAACCGGCACAACGTCCAGCACCATCCACTCGGGACGCGTTTTCGAGGACAGGAACGACTTGATCAGCTTCAGGCGCTTGACCAGTTTCTTGCGCTTGGTTTCCGAGGTCGTTTCCTTGAGCTCGGCCTTGATCGTCTCGTGTTCTTCTTCGAGGTTGATCGCAGCCAGCAGATCCTTGATCGCCTCGGCGCCGATGCCGGCGCGGAAAGAATCCTCGCCGAACTCGTCTTGAGCGTCGATGAACTCCTCCTCGGTCAGAAGCTGGTGCATCTTGAGGCTGGTCATGCCGGGTTCGGTCACGATATAGGCCTCGAAATACATGATCTTCTCAATGTCCTTGAGCATCATGTCCAGCATCAAACCGATGCGCGAGGGCAGCGACTTGGTGAACCAGATATGCACGACGGGCGCGGCCAGCTCGATATGGCCCATGCGCTCGCGGCGCACTTTGGTCAGCGTGACCTCGACGCCGCATTTCTCGCAGACGACGCCTTTGTACTTCATGCGCTTGTATTTACCGCACAAGCATTCGTAATCCTTCACCGGCCCGAAGATGCGCGCGCAGAACAAACCGTCGCGCTCGGGCTTGAAGGTGCGGTAGTTGATCGTCTCGGGCTTTTTGATCTCGCCGAAAGACCATTGGCGGATCTGCTCGGGGCTTGCGATCCCGATGCTGATCTCGTCGAAAGTCTGCGGCGCGTTCTGTCCGCCGAAAAGGGTCATCATGTTGGTGTTGTTCATCATCGTTTTTCCCCTTTTTCCTTAAGCCGCGTTACTGTTCAGTTCGACGTTCAGACCCAGCGCCTTCATTTCCTTGACCAGGACGTTGAAAGATTCAGGGATACCGATCTCGAATGCGTTTTCGCCGCGGACGATCGCCTCGTACGCCTTGGTGCGTCCCGCCACGTCGTCCGACTTGACGGTGAGCAATTCCTGCAACGTATAGGCGGCGCCATAGGCCTGAAGCGCCCAGACTTCCATCTCTCCGAAACGCTGACCGCCGAACTGGGCCTTGCCGCCCAGAGGCTGTTGCGTGACCAGCGAATACGGGCCGATCGAGCGCGCGTGGATCTTGTCGTCGACCAGGTGGTGCAGCTTGAGCATATAGATATAGCCGACGGTGACCGGGCGGGCGAAAGCCTGACCCGTGCGACCGTCATAGAGCGTGACCTGACCCGACTTGTTCAGCCCGGCCATTTCCAGCGTCTTGTTGATGTCGGCTTCGTGCGCGCCATCGAAAACCGGTGTCGCAAAGGGAACACCCTTGCGCAGGTTGCCGGCCATCTCGACGATCTGGTCGTCTTTGAGCGGCTTGATGTTGAAGTCGAAATCCTTCTCGCCATAGACTTCTTTCAATTTGCCTTTCAGCGCCTTGAGTTCGTCATCGGCCTTAGTCTTTTTCGCTTGCGCGTGATAATTGTCGACCAGCTCGCCGATCTGGCGGCCCAGAGAGGCCGAAGCCCATCCAAGGTGCGTTTCCAAAATCTGACCGACGTTCATGCGGCTGGGAACACCCAGCGGGTTCAGCACGATATCGACCGACGTTCCGTCCGCCGTGTGCGGCATATCCTCGATCGGGAGAACGCGGGAAACAACCCCCTTGTTTCCGTGACGTCCGGCCATCTTGTCGCCGGGCTGCATCTTGCGCTTCACGGCGACATAGACTTTGACCATCTTGAGAACGCCCGGCATCAATTCGTCGCCGCGCTGGAGCTTCTCGACCTTGCTTTCGAAACGCTTCTTGAGGGCGCTGATCGCCTCGTCGAAGGTTTTCGACATGGCCTCGATGTCGTCCATCGCCTTTTCGTTCTTGATAGCGAATTGGCGCCACTGGGCCGGGTTGTATTCGGCCAGCGTCTCGGCGGTGATCTTCGATCCCTTGGCAAAGCCTTTGGGGCCTGCGGTGGCGGTTTCGCCGACCAAAAACTCTTTGAGCTTGTCGTAGAAACCGCGCTCGAGGATGCGGCGCTCGTCGTCGCGGTCGACGGCCAGGGCCTCAATCTCTTCCTGCTCGATGGCCAGCGTACGCTCGTCCTTGTCGATGCCGCGGCGCGAGAAGACGCGCACGTCCACGACCGTTCCCGACACGCCCGGCGGAATGCGCAAGCTGCTGTCTTTCACGTCGGCGGCTTTTTCACCGAAGATCGCGCGCAGGAGTTTTTCTTCCGGCGTGATCGGGTTTTCGCCTTTTGGCGTCACCTTGCCGACCAGAATATCGCCCGGCAGAACCTCGGCGCCGATATAGGCGATCCCGGCTTCATCAAGGTGCTTGAGCGCCTCTTCGCCGGTGTTCGGAATGTCGCGGGTGATCTCTTCCGGACCCAGCTTGGTGTCGCGGGCCATGACTTCGAATTCCTCGATGTGGATCGAGGTGAAGACGTCTTCCGAGACGATGCGCTCCGACATGAGGATCGAGTCCTCATAGTTGTAGCCGTTCCAGGGCATGAACGCGACGAGCGCGTTGCGGCCGAGCGCCAGATCGCCGAGGTCGGTCGACGGACCGTCCGCGATGATGTCGCCCTTGTTCAGAACGTCGCCGACGGTGACCAGCGGGCGCTGGTTGACGCAGGTGTTCTGGTTGGAACGCTGGAACTTCTGCAGCCGGTAGATATCGACGCCCGACTTCGACGGATCGAGGTCCTCGGTGGCGCGGATAACGATACGGGTCGCGTCGACCTGGTCGACGATACCGCCACGACGGGCGCCGATAGCGGCACCAGAGTCACGCGCAACGATCGGTTCCATGCCGGTACCGACGAAC
>CBFGSX010000094.1:0-5333 GCA_965651535.1 uncultured Alphaproteobacteria bacterium
TTCGCCCGAACCCAGCGCCATCGACAGATAAGGCGGCATGGTGTCAAAAACGTGGAATTTCTTGGCGATGTCGGCGACGGCGTTCATGCCGATATAATCGGCCATGCGCACGGTCATCGTGTTGCGCGACAATTCAAGCCCGCGGCGCAGCGGCACAAGCCCAAGGTAATCGCGCTGATAGTTTTCGGGCTTCCACATTTCGAGGCCCGGGCCTTGCGGCAATTCGACCGGCCCGTCCAGAACAAGGTTCGACGGGGTGAAGCCGTTTTGCAGCGCCGCCAGATAGACGAAAGGCTTGAAGCTGGAGCCCGGCTGGCGGCGGGCCTGGGTGGCGCGGTTGAACTCGCTGAAATCGTAATCATAGCCGCCTTGCATGGCCAGCACGCGGCCCGTATGCGGATCCATCACAAGGATGCCGCCCTGTACGCGCGGAATTTGGCGCAGCGCATAGGAATTGCCGCGCAGACGTTGCACCAGTACGACATCGCCCTTGGCCAGCGCATCGGCGGGCTTGTTGATGGCGGGGCCGACACCGCGCGGCAGAGCTTTGCGCGCCCATGTCAGCTCGGCAAGCGGGATGACGCCGCGCTTGCCGCCTTTGATTCCGATCTGCGCCTGTTTCGCGTCAAAGCCCAGCACCACGGCCAGTTGCCATTTCTTGGCGCCTTTGGGTTTTTCGACGGCGGAGAGCTTGACAGCCCATTGATCGACGCTGTCCAGTTTTTGCACCGGGCCGCGATAGCCGTGACGGCGGTCATAGCGGATAAGGCCCGCCGTCAGCGCGGCGGCGGCGACGCGCTGCAAACGCGGGTCGAGCGTTGAGCGCACCGATAACCCGCCCTCATACAGGGCGCGCTCGCCATAGCGTGCGGCGATCTCGCGGCGGATTTCCTCGTTGAAATAGCGCGCATCGACCGTGTCGAGGATTTTCTGCGGGTTGATGACCAGAGGCTCGAATTGCGCCTTTTTCATGTCGTCGCGACCGATATAGCCGTCGTCATACATCCGGCCGATGACCCAGTTGCGCCGCGCGCGCGCCTCTTCGGGGTGGTTTTCGACCTGATAATTATTGGGCGCTTTGGGCAGGGCGGCCAGATAAGCCGCCTCGGACAGGGTGAGTTCCTCGAGATCCTTGTTGAAATAGCCCATCGCGGCGGCGGCGATGCCGTAACGCCCTTTGCCCAGATAAATCTCGTTCAGATAAAGTTCCAGAATTTGATCTTTGGAAAAAGTCTTCTCGATGCGAAAGGCGATGATCGCCTCGCGGATTTTGCGCTTGTAGCTGACTTCGTTGCCAAGCAGGAAGTTCTTGGCGACTTGCTGCGTGATCGTCGAGGCGCCGACGGGGCGGCGACCGCGTCCGAGATTTTGCAAATTCACGACGACGGCGCGCGCAATGCCGGTAAAGTCGACACCGGGATGGCTGTAGAAATTCTGATCCTCAGCCGACAAAAAGGCCTGGATAACGCGCTTGGGCACGGCTTCGATCGGGACGAAGATGCGTTTCTCGGTGGCGAATTCCTCAAGAAGTCGTCCGTCGCCGGCATGGACGCGGGTCGAGATAGGGGGCTCGTAGCGGGCAAGCTGGCGGTAATCGGGCAAATCCTGTGAGAAAACATGGATGACGTAGAACACGGCGGCCAGCCCCAAAAGGGCGCCGACACCGGCCATGGACAGCAAAGCAAGGATGATTCTGCGCATACCCGAAAAGAGCATAGACGCGCCGCAAAAGAAAGAGTTTTAATGAATTATGGTAATACTGGCTGCGCCGAGGTTTTCATTGCCCGTTTTCGGTAAAACTGATAGTTTCGGGGGCCGAAAACCCGATAAGAAAAACCGCAAAATGACGCTTGTTTCCCGCTTCGCCCCCAGCCCGACCGGCCATCTCCAGCTTGGCAATATCCGCACGGCGGTAATTTGCTATGCCTATGTGCGCCATGCGGGCGGAAAATTCATTCTGCGCATCGACGACACGGACACGGAACGCTCGAAGGATGAATACACGGAATCCATCAAGGCGGATTTTGCGTGGCTGGGCATGAACTGGGACGATTACCGCCACCAGAAAGGCCGTGAGGCCATCTATGACGCGGCGCGTGACAAATTGATCGCTTCGGGCCATCTCTATCCGTGCTATGAAACCGAAGAAGAGCTGGCTCTCAAACGTAAATCGCAACTGGGGCGCGGCTTGCCGCCGATTTATGATCGCGCTGCGCTGAGCCTGTCGGATGAACAGAAAAAGAAATACGAGGCCGAAGGCCGCAAGCCGCATTACCGCTTTAAGCTGAACCATGAGCCGATTATCTGGGACGACCTGATCCGCGGACGCGTGGAATTTCACGGTAAGGATATTTCCGATCCGGTGCTGATCCGCGAGGACGGCACGGCTTTGTATCATTTGGGTTCCGTTGTCGATGATATCGAATACGGCGTAACCGCCATCATGCGCGGCGAGGATCACGTCTCCAACACGGCGTGCCATGTGCAGATGTTCGAGGCCCTGGGCGCCAAGCCGCCGCAATTCGGGCATTTACCTTTGATCTTCGACGAAGAGGGCAAGAAGCTGTCCAAGCGCATCGGCTCGCTGTCCTTGCGTGCGCTGCGCGAGGAAGAGGGGTTCGAGCCGGTCACGGTGCTGGCCTATCTGACGCGTCTGGGCACGTCGCAGCCGATCGAGGCCTTTACCATGATCGACGACGTGATCGAGAATTTCGACATTGCGACGTTTTCGCGCTCTAATCCGCGCTTTTCGTTCGAGGATATGCAGCGACTGAATTCAAAAATCGTGCATCAGCTTTCATTCGCCGACGTAAAGACGCGCTTGAATGCGATGGGCTTGTCGGCCATCACCGAAGAATTCTGGGAGACGGCAAAACCCAATCTTGTCGTGTTAAAAGACATTCTCGAATGGTGGCGCGTGGCTCAAGGCCCGATCACCCCCGTGATCGTGGACAAGGATTTCGCCAGCGCGGCGGCGGCTTTGTTGCCGTCCGGCGCATGGAATGCCGAAACCTGGAGCCAATGGGCCAATGCGGTTAAAGAAAAAACCGGGCGCAAGGGCAAGGATCTGTTCATGCCGCTGCGTCAGGCCTTGACGGGGATGGAGCACGGGCCGGAGCTGGCGAATTTGCTGCCGCTGATCGGCTATGACCGCGCCAAGGCAAGGCTGGCCGGCGAGGCGAAGTAAAACATTTCTGTCATCCCCGCGCAGGCGGGGATCCATCGGCAGAGGTTTTGCGGTTTTAACTGGATTCCCGCTTTCGCGGGAATGACAAAGGATAAGAATGCTGAAACTCTACAACACCCTGACCCGCCAGAAAGAGGAATTCAAACCCCTCGATCCGAAACGCGTCACGCTCTATGCGTGCGGGGCGACGGTGTATAATTATATCCATATCGGCAATGCGCGCATGTATGCCGTGTTCGATACGTTGTTCCGCGTGCTGCGTCATGTTTACGGCGCAGAAAACGTAGTCTATGCCCAGAATGTCACCGATATCGACGACAAGATCATCAACACCGCCAAAGAAGAAAATATCCCGATCAACGTCGTTACCGAAAAATACACCGAGGCGCTGCTGAAAGATTTGCAAGGCATCAACGTCCTGCCGCCCAACCACCAGCCCAAGGCGACGGAATACATTCCGCAGATGATCGCGATGATCGAAGCGCTGATTGCCAACGGCCATGCTTATGCAGCAGAAGGTCATGTTTTATTCAACGTGCCGTCATACGCGGAATACGGCAAATTGTCGCGCATCAACCGCGACGAACAAATCGCGGGCGCGCGCGTCGATGTCGCGCCGTATAAAAAAGACCCTGCCGATTTCGTGCTGTGGAAACCCTCGACCGACGATCTGCCGGGCTGGGACAGCCCGTGGGGCCGCGGCCGTCCGGGCTGGCATATCGAATGCTCGGCCATGTCGACGGAAATTCTCGGCAAGACATTCGATATTCACGGCGGCGGTCTTGATTTGACCTTTCCGCATCACGAGAACGAGATCGCGCAAAGCTGTTGCGCGCACAAGCACGATCAATTCGCACGCTATTGGCTGCATAACGGTTTTATCAATGTCGATAACGAGAAAATGTCCAAGTCTTTGGGCAATTATCATTTCCTGCACGATCTGCTCAAGGATTATCCGGGCGAGGCGATCCGCTATGTGCTGCTCAGCGCCCATTACCGCCAGCCGACCGAGTTCAACCTTGACCTGCTGAAAGAGGCAAAGGGCATTCTGGATCGGTGGTATCGCGCCGCCGCCGATGTTGCACCGACAAAGCCGACGGAAATGTTTATCGCGGCGCTCTGCGACGATCTCAATACGCCCGAAGCCTTCGCCGAGCTGCACCGCCTTGTAAAGACCGACCCTGGCGCGTTCAAGGCCTGCGCCAATCTTCTGGGTTTGATGCAGCAAAGCGCCGAGCAATGGTTCCGGGGCGAGGGCGATGCCGCCGAAATTGAAAGCCTGATTGCGGCGCGTCTTGCGGCGCGCAAGGCCAAAAACTTTGCCGAAGCCGACCACATTCGCAAGGAACTAGCCGACAAGGGTATCCTGATCGACGATATTTCCTCGACCGAAACCACTTGGCGGAGAGCTTAAAGAATCTGTCATGCCCGCGTAGGCGGGCATCCGGCGTTAGAGCTGTTTAGCCAGACCCCCGCCTGCGCGGGGGTGACGAATAAAGGATATTCATGTCAAGAAACCAAGGCCCGGCCATTATCCTTGTAAATCCCCAGATGGGGGAGAATATCGGCATGTGCGCCCGCGCCATGCTGAATTGCGGGCTGAGCGAGTTGCGTCTTGTAAACCCGCGTGACGGCTGGCCATCGGAAAGCGCGCGTGCGACCAGTTCCGGGGCAACATCCGTGATTGATGCTGTACGGGTCTATGACACGCTGGCCGAGGCGCTGGCCGACCGTACATTCGTTATCGCCACCACGGCCCGCCCGCGCGAGATGCTCAAGCCCGTGGTAACGCCCGAGGAGGCGGCTGCCGCCATCCACAAGGCCGACGCGACGGCCAAACAGGCTACAAGCGCGCTGGTTTTCGGGCCCGAGCGCACGGGGCTGGACAACGACGCCATTACCCATTGCGATGTCGTTTTGAATGTGCCGCTTAACCCCGATTATTCATCCTTGAATATCGCTCAGGCGGTTTTATTGGTGGCGTATCAATGGCATCGACAGAAATCCACAAACGCCGTCTCAAGCAAGCTGGATAAGCTCTTGCGCCTGGACGAGGCCGATCTGGCTCCAAAGGAAAATCTCGAAGCGTTTCTGGCGTTTCTTGACGGCGCTTTGGACGAAAGCGGTTTCTTCCCCACGCCCGAAC
>CBFGSX010000095.1:0-5141 GCA_965651535.1 uncultured Alphaproteobacteria bacterium
CAAGATCGGTGTTTCGATTGTCCTGCGCAGCACGGATGAATTCGCCCTGCAAAAAGCCTATCAGGATGTCAAGAATATGCTTGACGACATCGCCGCGCACTCGAATTCAAAGGCGCTTTAGATTTCCCACGGAAATTCGATCCACTCGTCTTGCGGCATTTCGGAGACGTAAAAGTCGCAGAATGCCTTGCCTTTGGGCTTGGCATAGGGCACGGCAATTTTTGCCGCCGGATAGCGTTTCTTGATCAGTTGTGCCGTCTGGCCGCTATCGGCGAGATCGTCGATGAACACCCAGCCTTCACCGTCGAGAATGTTTTCAACCGAACCCAACATCTCGGCGCTGCGCTGTTCATAGCCATGATACGACACGACGGCGATGGATTTGACGTTACGCACCTCGAGCGCATTGGCAACGATAGCCGTCGGCACCAATCCGCCGCGGGCAATGCAGACAATGCCTTTGATCGCGCCGGCTTGTTTGATTTTATCGGCGAGAAGTTTGGACTGTTTCGCCACATCGTCCCATGAGAGGATACGTTTCTTTTTATCGTTCATGACACACCTTGATTAATGCGCTTCGTCCCAATTGGATCCCGCGCCCCATTCGGCCACCAGCGGCGCATTGAGATCGGCCACCGATTCCATGGCCGTTTTAACAGCTTTGGCCGTTTCTTCAAGCGCGTTTTCGGCCACTTCCAGCACCAATTCGTCGTGCACTTGCAGCAAAATTTTTGCCGGGAGGCCTTTGTCCTTGATCGTGCGGTCGGCTTCGATCATGGCCAGTTTCATGATGTCGGCGGCCGTGCCCTGGATGGGGGCGTTGATGGCTTGACGCTCGGCGAAGCCGCGTTCCGCGCCGTTCTTGCTGGTGATGCCGGGCGTAAAAATCTTGCGGCCATAAAGCGTTTCGACAAAGCCGTTCTGTTTGGCAAAGGCTCTGTTGCGCTCCATAAATTCGGCCAGCTCGGGGAAACGCTGCATATATTGTTTGATATAAGCCGAGGCCGTGCCGGTATCCGTGCCGATCTGTTTGGCCAGACCGAAACCGCTAATGCCATAGATAATGCCGAAATTGATCGCTTTGGCATCGCGGCGGCGTTCCGGCGTCATCTCGGTAAGCGGAATGCCGAAAATTTCCGACGCGGTGATGGCGTGAATATCCATCCCGTCGCGGAAAGCCTGTTGCAGGCGCTTGATGCCCGCCATCTCGGCCACAAGGCGCAATTCGATCTGGGAATAATCGATCGACACAAGTTTATGGCCGGGCGCGGCGACAAAAGCGGTGCGGATCAGGCGGCCTTCCTCGGTGCGAATGGGAATATTTTGCAAATTCGGATCGGTCGAGGACAGACGGCCCGTATTGGCGATGGCGAGGTTGAAGCTGGTATGGACGCGGCCCGTCGTGGGGTTTATCTGTTCCTGCAACGCGTCCGTATAGGTGCTTTTCAGTTTTGACAATTGCCGCCACATCAGAATGTCGTCGACAATTGTATGGCCCAGATTTGACAATTCCTCGAGCGTTTTCGCATCGGTGGAAAACGCTCCCGTCTTGGTGGTTTTGTTCTGCGGCAGGTTCAGATTATTGAACAGAATGTCTCCCAGTTGCTTCGGGCTGCCGATATTGAATTCCGTTCCGGCCTGTTCATGGATTTGCTTTTCCAGCGCGGCGATTTTCTCGGCAAAAGTCGCGCTCAATCCTTGCAGCACTTTGGGATCGACGGTGATGCCGTTCAGTTCCATCTCGGCCAGTAGTCGGACGCAAGGCTTGTCGATCTCGTGATAGACGCTCATGCGTTTTTCCGCGAGCAGGCGCGGCGACAGGACGCGATACAGGCGCAGCGCCATATCCGCATCCTCGGCGGCGTAATCGCGCACCTGGTCGGGGTGGATGTCGTCAAAGGTCTTTTGGTTTTTTCCCGTGCCGGCGACTTCTTTATAGGAAATCAGCTTCTCGCCCAGATGCAGTTCCGACAGCTCGTCCAGCCCGTGGCCGTGCAAGCCGCCATCCAGCACATAGGACATGACCATCGTGTCGTCGAAAGGCGCGACATGAACGCCTTCCTTGGCCAGCATTTCCCAATCATATTTGACGTTCTGGGCGATTTTCAAAATCGCGGGGTCTTCGAGAACGGGTTTTAATTTTTCAATGACAAGTTTCTTGTCGAGCTGGGTGAAATCATTCTGTTCCGCCGCGCCGAACAGATCGGTGGATTTCCTGTGGCCGACAGGAATATAGCACCCGTTCCCCGGAGCGGTGGACAGGCTGATCCCGACCAGATCGGCGCGCGCCGGGGTCAGGTGATTGGTCTCGGTATCGAACGACACGATGGCCGCCTTGCGGATCATGTCGATCCATTTGTCGAGTTCCTTTTCCGTCGTGACCAGTTCGTAAGATCGACCAACCTCCTCGTCATTCCCGCGAACGCGGGAATCCAGTTCAGGTTCATTCTGGATCCCCGCTTGCGCGGGGATAACATCAAGATTGCTTGACCATTTCTTTTCAACGCGGGTAATCAGGCTCTTGAAGTTCTGTTTCTTCAGAAACGGAATAAGCTGCACCAGATCGGGCGTGTGCGGGCGCAATTCCTCGAAATCCTTGGGCATGGGTGCGTCCTGCTTCAGCGTGACGAGCAGGCGCGACAGCCGCGCTTTGTCGGCGTTGGTCTCGAGGGTCTCGCGGCGCTTGGGTTGCTTGATCTCGGCGGTGCGCGCCAGCAAATCCTCGAGCGAGCCATAGGTATTGATGAGTTCGGCGGCGGTCTTGACGCCGATGCCCGGCACGCCGGGAATGTTATCGGTGCTGTCGCCTGCCAAGGATTGCACGTCGACGACTTTTTCCGGTGCGACGCCGAATTTGTCCATGACCTGCTCGGGGCCGATTTCGGCGAAGTTGATGGGATCAACCAGGCGCACCCCGTCGCGGATCAGCTGCATCAGATCCTTGTCCGAGGAAATAATCCGCACCTCGAGGCCGCGCTCGCGCGCCTTTTGCGCATAGGTGGCGATGAGGTCGTCCGCCTCGAAGCCTTCTTTTTCCAAAGCGGTGATGCCGAACGCTTCGACCGCCTCGCGGATGATGCTAAATTGCGGCACGAGTTCCTCGGGCGGTTCGGAGCGGTTCGCCTTGTATTCGGGGTAAAGATCGTGGCGGAAATTCCCGCCCGCCGGGTCGAACACCACGCCGATCAGATTGTCGTTGGCCTGATCCAGCACGCGCAGCAACATATTGCAAAAACCATAGGCTGCGCCGACGGGCGTGCCGTCTTCGCGCGTCAGATTGGTTTTGACGGCGTAAAAGGCGCGAAAGATAAATCCGTGCCCGTCGATCAGGTAGAGCGTTTTTGCCATCAATGCGCCGTTTTGGCCCGGGTGCCCGCGCGGGTCGTGTCTTTGACAAAGCGGCGGTCGCAATAGCCGCAATCGACGCTGTGGGTTTGGACATCGATGGTCAGATAGACGCGCGGATGGCCGATCGGGCCGCCGCCGCCGTCGCAGGAGACGGTGTCGTCGGCGATGTAAACGACTTCGAGGGCTTCGGGGAAGGGTTTGGCGTTTTTCATGCCCCAAGACTAGGCCCGTCGGCGCGGGCGGGCAAGGGGGCGAATGTTTGCATTTTAAGCGGCTTTCCCTTATACAGAAGGCCGCAAGCGCCCGTAGCTCAGCCGGATAGAGTATTGGTTTCCGAAACCAAGGGTCGCAGGTTCGAGTCCTGCCGGGCGCGCCATTATTCATTGTGTAAAACCCGCAAGACCGGAGCGCCCAGCGTGCGGCGCAGGCTGAACCATCCCGTCCCGACAATGGCGGCGAGGCTGGCCGCCGCGGTGCCGAAAGCCACGCCGGGATAAAAAGCCCAAGGTTGATCCATCCACAGATCGAGAATCGCCCAGCTGATGGTTGTGCCGAAAACCGATCCGGTGGCGGCGGCGATCGCGCCGAGCAGGGCGAACTCGGCCAGCAATGCGCGCGTCAGAAGTTTTCGCGGCGCGCCGACAACCTTGAGCACAAGGGTTTCATAGGCGCGTTGCGCGCGCGTGGCGACCAGAGCCTCGGTCAGAACGATCAGACCCGTGACCAGCGCAAGCAAGGCCATGACGCGCACGGCCTGGTTCATTTGGCCGAGCAGGTCGGAAACGGTTTGAATGGCGTCCGACAGGCGGATCATCGAGATGTTCGGAAATTCACGTGTGACCGCGCGCTGGATGTCGTTTTCGCGTGAGGGTTCCGCTACCACCGTCGCCAGCCAGCTATGCGGCGCCTTGTCGAGCGCGCCGGGTGCAAAGGTCATGGCGAAATTAATCGTGAAATTTGTCCAGCTTACGTCGCGCACATTGGCGATGGTGGCGGCGATGCGGCGGCCCAGAATTTCAACCTCGAGCGTGTCGCCGGGTTTGACGCCGAAGCCGCGCTGCACGTCGTCGACGACGGAAACCAGCGGCGGCCCGTCGTAATCGGGCGGCCACCATTCGCCCGCGGTGATGGTGCTGTGGGCGGGTTGCGTGGCGGTATAGGTAAAGCCGCGATCGTTTTGCAGCAACCATGACTCGCGCTTGTCCTTCAGGGCTTCGGCGGCGGGTACGCCGTTCACGGCGACCAGCCGTCCGCGCAAATTGGGCGTCAGAATCAGGTTTTGCGCGGTCGGCACGGCAAGAACCGCACGCGCAAAATCGTCTTTCTGGTGCGGTTGGATGTCGAGAAAGAAAAAGGCGGGCGCATCGTCGGGCAAATTATCCTGTAGCGTCGCACGCAAATTTTTCTCGATGCCTGCAATAGCAATCAAGACGGTCAAGCCGATGCCGAGACTGACCAAAGTTTGCGCGGTGGCGTTGCCCGCATGGCCCAGATGGCGCAAGGCAAGGCGGTTGGGCAGGGCGGCGAAATGCGACGCTTTTTGCGCCGCGCGCGCAATCATTTTGCCAAGGCTCCAGAAAACGACAAAGCATAACGCCGCGCCTACGATGAAGAACGCAGCGAAAACGCGGTCGTTCACGCTGCCCAACACGGCGGCGCTGAGCAGCGCGACAAGCGCGGCAATGGCCGCCAGTACGCCGCGCGGCGGCGCTTTTTCAAAAAAAGCCTGTTGTTGCCGGAACAATATCAACGCCGAGGTGCGTTCGGCGCTCCCGAGCGGCCAGAGCGCAAAA
>CBFGSX010000096.1:0-5085 GCA_965651535.1 uncultured Alphaproteobacteria bacterium
GATCGCGCTGGGCGGGCGGACGACACCGCCCGAGCTGGCCGAGAAAATCGTCGAGGCCTTTATTGCCGCCCGCTTCGAGGGCGACCGCCACGCCCGCCGCACGGCCAAGCTGGACGCGCCGGATTTTTGTTGATTTGGCTTGCTGTCATTCCCGCGAAAGCGGGAATCCAGTTAAAATCCCGATATTGCGCCACTGGATCCCCGCCTGCGCGGGGATGACAAATAGGGCGTAATCGTCATTGTTTTCCACCCATAATCCCGCTAGTTTAAGGCACTCCCCAAGAACCGATGGAGGCGTGGATGTCCATGGCCGCAAAAAAGACCCCCGAGACCAACCATTACAAATTTTTCGAATGGCTTCTGGCCGAGACCGATCCGGTCATCGCCGATGCGATCGCGAAGGAGTATCAGCGCCAGCACGAACATATCGAGCTAATCGCGTCGGAGAACTATGTGTCGAATGCGGTGCTGGCGGCTCAAGGCTCGGTGCTGACCAACAAATACGCCGAAGGGTATCCCGGCAAACGTTATTACGGAGGGTGCGAGTTTGTCGATATCGCGGAACAGACCGCCATCGACCGCGCGTGCAAATTGTTCAATTGTTCATACGCCAACGTGCAACCCAATTCGGGATCACAGGCCAATCAGGGCGTGCTGCTCGCGTTGCTCAACCCCGGCGATACGATTTTGGGCATGGGCATGGCCGCGGGCGGTCACCTGACGCACGGCGCCACCGTCAATATGTCGGGCAAATGGTTCAAGTCGGTGGCCTATGGCGTGTGTGAGGATAATTTCCTGATTGATTACGACGCGCTGGAAAAACTGGCGCTCGAGCACAAACCGAAAATGATTATCGCCGGGGCATCGGCCTATCCGCGCGTCATCGACTTCAAGCGCATGCGCGAGATCGCCGATAAAGTCGGGGCATTCCTGATGGCCGATGTCGCGCATTACGCGGGGCTGATTGCGGCGGGCGAATATCCGTCGCCGTTCCCCTATGCCCATGTTGCAACCACAACCACGCATAAAACATTGCGCGGGCCGCGCGGCGGCATGATTTTGGCCAATGACCCCGAGATCGGCAAGAAACTGAACTCGGCGATTTTCCCGGGGCTTCAGGGCGGGCCGTTGATGCACGTGATCGCCGCCAAGGCCGTTGCTTTCGGCGAAGCCTTGCAGCCGGAATTCAAGACTTACGCCAAAGCGGTGCTGACCAACGCGCGCGCACTGGCCAAAACATTGCAGGAAGAGGGCCTCGGCATCGTATCGGGCGGCACGGACAGCCATTTGATGCTGGTCGATCTGCGCCCGTTGGGATTGAAGGGTAACGCCGTTTCCGATGCGCTCGATACCATCGGCGTGACGTGCAACAAAAACGGTATTCCGTTCGACACGGAAAAGCCGATGGTAACGTCCGGCATTCGTCTGGGTTCGCCCGCCGCAACAACGCGCGGTTTCAATGAGGCCGATTTCATCGAAGTCGGCCGTATCATCGGCGGTTTCCTGAAAGAAATGCAAAAAGGCGAGATTTCCGATACCGTACGCGCGACATACAAAAAACGCGTTGCCGCTTTGTGCGATAAATACCCGATTTACCAAACCCCGTATGCAGCGAGTTAGAAACACTGGAAGCCTCGACCAAAGTGGAGAGGCCTCCCTTCAAAATTAAGTGAGACCCCTCGACTTCGCTCGGGGATACATGATAGGTAACAAAGAATGCGCTGTCCTTTTTGCGGCTATGTTGAAACTCAGGTCAAGGACTCCCGTCCTGCCGAAGACGGCGCGGCGATCCGTCGCCGCCGCTCGTGCCCATCCTGCGAAGCACGCTTCACCAGCTACGAGCGTGTGCAGTTGCGCGATCTGATGGTCAAAAAATCGGACGGCAAGATCGAGCCGTTCAGCCGCGATAAGCTTTATCGTTCGATGGCGCTGGCCTTGCGCAAGCGTCCCGTCGACGAAGAAAAACTGGAGCGCATCGTCAATTCCATCATCCGCCAACTTGAGCTGTCGGGCGAAAGCGAAATCCCGACCGACACGATCGGCAAGCGCGCCATGGATGCAATCTACTCCCTCGACAAGGTGGCCTATGTGCGTTACGCGTCCGTCTATGACGATTTCACCGAAACGGGCGATTTCACGGACTTCATCCGCGACCTCGACCGCCGCATGACCGAAGAAGAAAAAGAGAAAAAGAAGAAAAAATGACGCACACGGCACATTCCCTTTTTCTTTCTGGGTCCTTCGGACTTGATCCGAAGGCCCATGGACCCTCGGGACAAGCCCGAGGGATCGGATTGGGGGTTATCTAATGTTCACCGGCATCATCACCGATCTGGGGAAAGTCCTCTCCATCGAAAAACAGGGCGACTGGAAAATCCGCATCGGCACGAATTTCGATATGCGGCCCGTCGCCATCGGCGCGTCGATTGCCTGTTCGGGCGTGTGCCTGACCGTCATCGAAAAGGACGACAGCAGCTTTACGGTGCAAGTATCGCAGGAAACCCTCGATAAAACCGCCATCGGCCAATGGAATGTCGGCACCGAGATCAATCTGGAACAATCGCTGAAGATGGGCGACGAGCTGGGCGGGCATCTGGTCTTCGGCCATGTCGACGGTCTGGGCGAGGTGACGCGCATCGAACAGGCAGGCGACAGCCGCCATGTCGTCGTGAAATTGCCCGAACACCTGAAGCATCTTGCGGCGGCCAAAGGCTCGATCGCGCTGGACGGGATTTCGCTGACGGTCAACGCCGCCAACGACAATGAAATTCATCTGATGATTATTCCGCATACATGGGCCGTTACAAGCTGGGGCAATCTTGCCGTCGGCCAAAAGGTTCATGTCGAAGCGGATATGCTTGCTCGCTATGTCGCCCGTATCTTGGAGGTAAAAAAATAATGGCTCATTTGCTTGTTATCGAAGCGCGTTACTATACCGAAATCGCCGATCAGCTTTTGCAGGGCGTCGATGCCGAAATGAAAAAGGCGAACGCCACCTATGACGTCGTGACGACGACCGGCGCGTATGAATTGCCCGCAACCTTGGGCCTTGCCATCAAAGGCAAGAAAAAATACGACGGTTTTGTCCTGCTGGGCTGCGTCATTCGCGGCCAGACGACGCATTACGACCAGATCCTCGACGCCTTGTTCCCGAAAATCGTGGAAATGTCGGTGCAGCATGATCTTGCCTTGGGCATGGGCGTGCTGACCTGCGAAAACAAGGAACAGGCCGCCTATCGCGCCGATCCCGCGAAGAAAAATTACGGTGGCGCCGCCGCACGCGCCGCGCTAAGAATGATCGAACTGAAAGATCAATTCCTCGCGGCATGACCAAAAAGAAACCCGTTCCCGTTCCGATCAAGCGCCAGATCAAAGGCTCGGCCAAAGCGCGCCGCAATGCCGCGCGTCTGGCGGCGGTGCAATGCGTCTATCAGATGCGCCAAAACGGCATGAACGCCGAACAGGCGCTTGGCGACTACGTGAACAACCGCATGGGCGTGGAGGAGGATGGCGAAGTCTTTGTCGCCGCCGATACCGATTTGTTGCGCGCCATCGTCACCGGCGCGGAGGAGCGCCTGCCGCTCCTGACCGAAATGCTCGAGAACGCGCTCGACCCGTCCAAGCCTTTCAACCGCCAGGAACAGCTGATTCAGGCTATATTATTGTGCGGGGCGGAGGAGCTTTTCGGCCATCCGGAGACGGACAAGGCCTTGATTTTAAGCGGTTATGTCGAGGTCGCCAAAGCCTTTTACGAGGGGCGCGAACCCGCCATGGTCAATGCGGCGCTCGACGCGCTGGCCAAAGTGTTGCGTCCAAGCGCCTGAAACTGCTTGTTTATTACCATAATTTACAAAATTTCCACCTTTTGTGCGTATGCTAAGGACGTGAGGAAGAATCTGTCCATGCTGACGCTGAATCGCGCCATCTGTTTTGCTGTATCCGCATTTTTGCTGATAGCCGCTCCGTCTGTCCATGCCGCGGCAGGCGACGACATCGCCAAGGGCAAACCACTTTATGTCGATTTCAAAAATATCGTTGTGCCTGTCATCAAGAAAAACGGGCGATCCGGCGTCGTCTCGATCAGCGTGATGGCCGAGGTCAAGGACGAGAAGTCCCAAAGCGCCGTGATGGATAATATGCCGCGCCTGCGCGACGCCTTTATCCGCACGCTGTATGGCAATCTCGAGAACCACCGCTTCATGCGCGAGGACGGCACGCTGAACATCGAGAGTATCAAGACCAATCTGATGAAAAGCGCGCGCTATGTGATGCGCCAGCAGGAGGGCGTCGCCATCAACGACCTTCTGTTCCAAAACATCGGCCAACAGACGTTTTGATGTAAATTATAGATCCAGTATTAAACCATCATAAGCGAGATATACATTGTCTGGGAGCATTTTGGTTACGCTGTCATAGTCCATCGTAAAATCAAGATGAGTCAGATAGCTTTTTTTAGGTTTGATACGAGCAATCCATTCAAGACATTTATCAAGATAGAAATGACTTCCATCTCTAGGCTCATTCAGTGTATCACAGCCTATAATCCAGGTATCCAAACCCTCTAGCGCTTCTAGAGATTTATCTGAAAAATTACTAACGTCTGTAGAATACGCAAAGTTATCAATTCGTAACCCTGTGGATGTCACATCACCATGAATTTGTTCGAAGGGAAGAACCTTCATATCTTTAATTAAGAGTTTCCTATTATATTCAAATAATTCCCATTCAGGCATACAGCCCTCATCATATAAATTAGGAGCTATTTGTGGGTCATGCTGATACCACCAATGTTTTTTTATGCCTTGCAAAGTTTCCTTTGCAGCATAACAAGGAAGAGGACCATTGTAATAAAGCGCTATAATTATTGGTAAATACATGCATCCACCAATGTGATCTGCGTGTGCGTGAGTAAAAATCACACTATCAAAGTAGCCAAGAGAGTGGCGCTCTGATTGAATATTATAATCAGGAGACATGTCGACCAAGAGACGCGTATTATTTTTTTCTATTAATATTGAAGATCGTGTTCGTCTGTTTTTTGGATTCTGCGGATTGCAATCACCCCAATTTTTTCCAACAAGTGGG
>CBFGSX010000097.1:0-4922 GCA_965651535.1 uncultured Alphaproteobacteria bacterium
GGCACCGATGTCGATCAGCCGCGCAATCTGGCCAAATCGGTTACGGTTGAGTGATTCCCATTATTGTCATTCCGAGGCAAAGCCGAGGAATCTTTTAATCTTGCGGAAGATTCCTCGTCGGCGCTCACGCGCCTCACTCGGAATGACAGCGTGTGTTTATTTCGGAAACCACGCCGGGAAAATAATTTCGGCATCTACACCATCCACCGTCACGCGCTGATTTTTTTCAGCGGCCTCAAGCTCAACCTTTGCCATCGCCCAATTCTGATGGCTGCGGCGGATAAGGCCGATAGTCTTGCCGTCTTGTGATACGGGTGTGTCTTTTTCAAAACTCTGGGGTCTTTGGGCTTGACCCGAAGACCCATGGACTCTCGGGTCAAGCCCGAGCGACCCAGATGAGGAAGAAAACCTCAACGGCAGAAAACGTTTCTTGACCAGCCCGCGATAATGCGTTCGCGCGGTCAATTCCTGCCCCATATAGCACCCTTTGTCGAACGACACGGCATTGAGCAAATCCATATTGGCTTCCAGCATCGTCGTGCGCTCGCGTTCGAAATCGTTCGCATCCGGCACGCCGTTTTGCATCAGCCACAGCGCATAATCGCCGCCGTCATCGGGCAAATCATCCGTTGTCAGTAAACGCGTGCCCAAACCACCCCAGCGCGGATCGGGGAAACCCGCTCCCTCGCCGTTCCAAAAGGCGTGAATGTTGTATTGTGCCGAAACATCCCCCAATACAACGTTGGAACGCAGCTTATACAGCGTCAGGCGCCTGATAAAATCGGGCAGCAACACCTTGTCCACGTCCAGAATAAAATCATCACCGACCGCCATGATAAAAAAATCGACCAGATATTTCCCCTGCGGCGTCAGGAAACAGCCATACAGCCATTTATCGGGTGCCACATTGCGCACATCCTGCGAGACGATGCCTTGCAGGAAATCGATTTTGTCCGCGCCTGAAATTTTCAACACGCCGCGATGGGAAAGATGTGTCATGCGCCCATTATACAAATATTTTGTCCTTCTGATACCCGCGAAAGCGGGGGAAGATCTCGGCAGGCGACCACCTCCTCTGCATTGACAAAGCGGGTAAACCCCCTAGGATAAAAGGGATGGCTCGGCTTCTGTCCCTTTTGTTTTTTCTTGGCGTGACGCCTGCATGGGCGACCGCAGCGGGCGGCGATGTCGCGCAGATCATGCCGCTTTTACCGATGATCGGTATCGTGCTGCTGGTTCTTGAGTTTTTTCTGCCGACCAAGGGCGTGCTTGGATTTATCGGCGTGACGCTCTTTATCTGCGGCACGTTCGGCTTGTCGGATCACCCTGATCCCGATCTGCGCTTGTCCATGCCGACGATCCTTGCGCTGAATGCGATTATTCTTTTTATCGCCGGGATCGTCATCGCCATCACCATACGCGGCTACCGCAGCAAGAACGCGCGGCAATTCGACCTTGCCGGACGCACGGCCCGCGTGATCGACTGGTCGTCCGACAAGCGTCGCGTCGAAATCGACGGCCAAATCTGGCGCGCCCAATGCCCCGTCGAACTCGATGTCGGCCAGACCGTCCGCATCATGGAACAAAACAACTTGACCCTTCACGTCACCCCGGAGAACTGACATGACCGTCGCCTTCCTTCCTGTTTTGCTTGTCCTGCTGATCGTCTTTCTGGCCTCGTCCATCAAGATTTTGCTGCAATACGAGCGCGCCGTCGTCTTCACCCTTGGAAAATTCTCATACATTTCCGGCCCCGGCCTGATCTTCGTCATTCCGATCCTGCAAAGCTATGCGCGCGTCGATATGCGCACCATGGTCGAGGATGTCCCGCCGCAGGACGTCATCTCACGCGACAACGTCACGGTGAAGGTCAACGCCGTGATTTACTATCGCGTCACCGACCCGGCGCGCTCGATCATTCAGGTCTATAATTTCCGCCGCGCCACTTCCGAACTGGCCCAGACGACCTTGCGTTCCGTTTTGGGCAAGCACGAATTGGATGACATGCTGTCCGAGCGCGACAAGCTGAATCAGGATGTACAGGACATCATCGACAAACAGACCGATGCCTGGGGCATCAAGGTCGAGAATGTCGAGATCAAGCATATCGACCTCGACGAGACGATGATCCGCGCCATGGCCCGGCAAGCCGAGGCCGAGCGTATGCGCCGCGCCAAAATCATTTACGCCGAAGGGGAAAATCAGGCCGCGCAGAAACTGGTCGAAGCCGGACAGACCCTTGCCAGCAACGAAAACGCCATGCAGCTGCGCTATCTCAGTACGATGCAGGAAATCGGCGCGGGCCACAGCAACACGATCCTGTTGCCGCTGCCGATGAAACTGCTTGGAAAACTACTGGGTTAGTGCCGCCACCAGGCGACTTGCGAGATTGAATAGATCGGCTTATAGCGTTTGACGTCTGCAACATCGAGCACGGCGGGGTTTTGGTTATCCAGAACCAGCGTTTCACCGTTATTCTCAACCACCAACAAAGCGTGGGGCATCTGCATCACGTGGTCGAACACGATCACCATGCGCATTCGATCCTGACTGATCCCCAGCGAGCGCAGCGAAACGTATTTTGCCACCGCATAATCCTCGCAATCGCCTTTGCCGCGCGCCAGGAACTCCATCGGCGTCGCCCAGTAATCGCGCACGCCATAATTTTTTGAATCCGACATAAAGCTTATGGCGTTCATATAATCGTTGACGGCCTCAATCTTCTTGCGGTCCGACGCACCTTCAAGCGAGCCAAGGAATTTCATCCATTCCTGAACCTCTTTTTGTTTCAGGCTGCCGACGAATTCCTTCTTGAAGCGCTTGATGACACCCGTCCATTTGGTAAAGGGGCGGAGATCGCTATGGCGCTGTTCGGACGCGCCGAAAATGTCGAGATGGCGCCCGCTATGCGCAGAGACATGATTGCTATCGAGCGCAGCCAAGACGATCTGGCCGCTCTTGCTGAAGTCGGATGCCGCAATAGGCGATACCGGCAGCAACAAGCTTGTGGCAACGGCTCCGACCAAAAGCAGCGAGCGCAAGCGGCGACGGGGTGCCACACGCAAAGGCGCATGATCGGGCGCAACAGCCCACGGGCAGAAAAGCTGCCACATGCTGTGCCACAGCTGGGGCGAGATGGCGGGGGGACGGGACGCCTTCTGGCGTGTTTTACGGGGCATGGAAGTCCTCGGCTTCTAAGACTCGTTATAGCCTTATGAAAACATATTGGACTTGCGTAATGGTTAATTTTATTGACGTAACACTATATAAAAATGGCAATCTATTCGGGCACTTACTATCTATACATTTGATATATAACAAATATTACATAGGTTAAATTCCTAGCAGCCTATGAGAAAATTCAGCCGCGTCAAAGGGTTGGAGATCCGCCACCCCCTCCCCGACCCCAACGCCCAGAATGGGCAACGCGAATTTTTCCGCCAGCGCCACTACCATCCCGGCCCGCGCCGAGCCGTCCAGCTTGGTGACGACCAGCCCCGTCAGGGGGGCGATCCTGGAAAATTCCTCGACCTGCGCCAGCGCGTTCTGGCCCGTGGTGGCGTCCAGCGTCAAAATCGTCGCATGCGGCGCATCGGGCAGGCGTTTTTGGATGACACGGACGATTTTCGCCAGTTCGTCCATCAACTGCGTCTTGTTCTGGAGCCGCCCGGCCGTATCGATCAGCAAAACATCCGCGCCCTCGCGCTGCGCCGCTTCGACCGCCTCAAAAGCCACGGCGGCGGCATCGGCCTCCTGTCCTTTTGAAATAAATGTCGCGCCTGTGCGCTCCGACCAGATGCGCAACTGTTCAACGGCAGCAGCGCGGAACGTGTCGCCCGCGGCCAGCACGACTTTGTTGCCCGCGCTTGTGAATTGCGCCGCCAGCTTGCCAATCGTCGTCGTCTTGCCGCTGCCGTTCACCCCGACCATGAGAATGACCCTCAACCCGTCATCCCGGGCTTGACCCGGGATCCTTGCGAGAATATCCCCCGAGGACCCCGGCTCGGTGGCCGGGGTGACGGCTTTTAGGATTTCTGTGATTTGCTCCGCCAAAGCCTGTTTCACTTCGGATTCAGTCACCTGCTTGCCGAAGCGGTTTTTGCCGAAATCCTCAACCAGACGCGCGGCCAATGACGGCCCCAGATCGGCCATAATCAACACCTCTTCCAATTCATCCAAGGCCGATTGATCCAACGGACGTTTCGTCACCGCATCGACAATACCTTGAGTCAATTTTTGCGACGACGCGCTCAACCCGTCAGAGAGTTTCGACAGCCAAGATTTATCATGCGGCGCGGATTCTTTTTTCTTCCAGAACATCTTTATCCATTTTCTCCAACTGGGTCCCTCGGGCTTGACCCGGGGGTCCATCTTCAGAACGATAGGCCTTCGGATCAAGTCCAAAGGCCCCAGAGGTTTATATAATCTTTCGATCCCGTGCCAGCCACAGATATTTACACGCCAGCGTACGTTGAGGTTGCCAAGCCTCTGCAATTTCATGCAGCCGCTTTTTCAAATCGCGGCCCGTGTCTTTGACCTTGTATAAATCGATCATGGCCATGCGAATACCAAGATCGTCAATCGGGAACACGTCGGGGCGGTTCATGGGAAACATCAACAGCATCTGCACCGTCCATTTGCCTACACCCTTGATTTGCGTCAGATGTTCGATCACTTCATCGTCCGAGAGTTTATTCAAATGACGATTGGTGATGGGGCTGTCGAGATGAAACCGCGCGATCTCACGGATATATTCGGCTTTTTGCCCCGACAACCCGACGGAACGCAATTTCGGCAGTTTCATTTTCACAATGATTTCCGCATCGGGCTTGCCGTCCTCAAACAGATCGAGGAATCGCCCGTGAATAACCCGCGCCACCTTGGTTGAAAGCTGTTGCGAGATCACCGACCCCAGCAACGCC
>CBFGSX010000098.1:0-4855 GCA_965651535.1 uncultured Alphaproteobacteria bacterium
ATGGCAGTCGTTGCCACCGCCGGACCCAAAAAGGGTCCTGGCACCTTTTTTTCAAGCTGAGCGATGTCGAACCCGCTGCACGCCGCGCACTATGCCGATCGAGCCTGTACCCAGCGGGTGCGGATTGTCGGTGATATAGGTTTTTTGCAAAATCTCGTGCGGATTCGAGCCGATGGCGCGATAGGCGCGGTCGAAATCCTTGAGCGCGATTTCGATTCCCTCTCCGCTGGCCACCGTGACCAGATCTTCCCGGATACCATCAAGGTAGTTCTTCAGCTGCGCGTCCTTGCCGGCCGTGATTCCCGATGTCTTCATCTCGGACAGGTGCAGTATCTCATTCTTGGCGCGCCAGTATGTTGTCACGCCGGTGATCAAAGCCGTGACAATCGACATCACGACGATCAGCGCAGGCAGCTTGATCGTCAGTTTGACATTCTTCAGCATGGGAAAACTCGCGATGTTATGGTTAAAAAAGAATATCGGGTTATTCCTATTCTGCGCTTCAACCGCTAAAAATCCCCTAAGCAAAATTATCCATAATATAGCATGTTAGCCATACGACGGCACGGTTTAAACTGGACAAAGCCCATCCGGAATGAAAGACGCCTATTCCTTCAGCGCCTTTTTCGCCACGTTCAGCGAGAACCCCGCGCGCACCAGTTTCGCCAGATCCTTGTCCGTGTCTTTCAGGCGGCGGCGCTGCGCATAGCGGCGCGCGGCCTCTTCCTCGGTTTCGGCATCGTCGATCAGTTGCGCGCGCAAAACCGCTTGCGGCACGCCCTTGAGCGCCAGAGCCTGCTGGATATAACGGCGCGAGCGCCCCTGACGGCGCAATGCGGCGATTTTCTGTTCCGCATAGCGCGCATCGTCGACAAACCCGAGTGCGACGCATTTCGTCACCGCCTCATTAATCCACACATCAGATTCCGGCGGGGCTTTTTCCTTTGTCCGCAATTCACGGCGCTTGACGCGGCGCGCCAGAACGCGGCGCAAATTCTCAGCGCTCGAGGCATAGCGCTCGAGGTAACGGATTGCCGCATCGTATAGATCGCGCTCGGTCGTCGTGTCGCTCACAGTTTTTTCACCCACATCCAGGTTACGTCTTCATCCGCGTTGATACCGCTTTTTCTTATATCCACCGGTGCGCCGTCTTGCCACAGGCCCGAGCCGTCGGGCCGAAACCCAAGGCGCGTATAAAGCGCCTGGGCCGGTTTGAAAATCTCGGCAATGCCGACGGCCAGCCCCAATTCTTCGGCACGGCCCGCACGCGCGCGTTCTTCGATCGCCGCCATCAATCGCGCCCCGAGGCTGCGGCGGCGAAACTCCGGCTGCACCCACAAATCGACCACCTCGGGAATATTTTTACGGCGGAAGCCTTCGTATTCCGATTGCCATTTCATCGTCACATGGCCCGCGTAAACATCCCCGTCCCAAGCCGCCAGAATCACGCGGCTGCCCTCGCGCGCCTCGTGCCAGATCGCCGACAGACGGCGCAGCTCGCCGTCGCCGCGCGTCGCCAGATTTGCATCCACCCACGCCTCGGCCCTTTCTTCGGCCAGAGGGGCGATCGAGGCTGGAAAATCGGGATTCACCGTGCTACCCATGACCCCATCCTGAAACGTCCCAAGCCATCCCGCAAGACATGACCGACACCCCTCCCATCGCCAATGACGATATCGCCGCCCCGATGGATGACGGCGCGGCCAGCCCCGACCACGTCCAGCCCTTTATGCTGGAAGCGTCGCAGCTGCGCGGGCGGATTGTCCGCCTGCCTCAGGTTGCCCAAGACATCATCGGCGCGCACGGTTATCCCGAAGCGATCGGGCGGATTCTGACCGAGGCTTTGTGCCTGACCACCTTGCTGGCCGGGATGTTGAAATTCGACGGCGTGTTCACGCTCCAGATCAAGGGCGATGCGGTGCTGCGCACGCTGGTCTGCGACCTGACCAATGACGGCATTTTGCGCGGCTATGCGGGATTCGATTCCGACGCGCTGGCCGCCAATCCCGAAGCCGATTTCAGAACATTGGTCGGCGGCGGCTATCTGGCCTTTACCGTCGATCAGGCCGACACGCCCGACCGCTATCAGGGCATCGTCGCGCTGGACGGCGAGACGCTGACGGAATGCGTGCGCGCCTATTTCGAGCAATCGGAACAAATCCGCACCGCTTTCGTCACCCATGTCGGGCACAATGACAAAAACGAATGGATGGGCGGCAGCATCATGCTGCAACAGCTGGCCCGGACAGGCGGCGTAACCCGTCACGCCCCATCGGATACGCACGAGGATGAATGGCGACGCGCCATGGTGCTGATGCAAACCGTCGCACCGGAGGAAATGCTCGACGAAAGCCTGCCTCTCAACACGCTGCTTTACCGCCTGTTCCACGAAGAAGGCATCCGCGTTTTTGCGCCGCTCGATATTCGCAAGGGCTGTCGCTGTAGCGCAGAAAAAATAAGACCCGTCCTCGATAATCTTTCCGTCGAAGAACGCCGCGACATCGCCAAAGACGGCGTGATCCTTGTCACCTGCGAATTTTGCAATACATCTTATACATTCCCCGCCGAAACGGAGTAACGCTATGAAAAAAACAATCCTCTTCGCTGCCGCCCTTGCTTTGGCCGCCTGCACCATTCCTGCGCCGCAGCGCCCGATGCCGAAATTCGCCTATACGCAATATCCGCCGACTTATTTAAGCGTCGCCAATATTCAGGTGGTCGAAAGCTATGCCATGCCCGCGCGCGACCCGCAGGTCGAGCACCTGATGCCGTTGCCGCTGCCGACCGCCGTAGCCGACTGGGCGCGCACGCGCTTCAAGGCGGGCGGCGCGGACGGCACGTTGATCGTGACGATCAAAAACGCCGAAGTGAAAAAAACCGACCTGCCGCGCACACGCGGCGTCAAGGGCGTGTTCACCGTCGATCAATCCGAACGCTACGACGCGCAAGTCGAGGTTGAGTTCCGCGTCGACGGCATGATGTTCGGCCAGACCGGTCAGGGCACGCTGAAAGTCGCGCGCGGCAAAACCCTGTCTGAAAACGCCAGCATCCAGGCGCGCGACGAGGCGTGGACCAAGATGTCCGAAGATCTGATGGTCGATCTGGACGCTGCCGCACAGACGCTCTTGCAGGAAAGATTGCCTTTCCTGTTGGGACGATAAAAGAATAAACGACGATTATTCGAACGTCACTTCGGCGCGGCGGTTGGCCGGTTCGCGCGTATTGTTCGGGGTCTGCACCATCGGCGATTTCTCGCCCATGCCCGAAGTTTCGATCAGCGCGGCGTCGACGCCTTTTTCCACCAGCGCGGCCTTGACCGAAGCGGCACGGCGTTCGGATAAACGCTGGTTATAGGCGTCGGGGCCGCTGGTGTCGGCATGGCCGACAATGCGGATCGCGCGCAGATCATTGCGCTTGAGCGCCTGTTCGGCCACGGCCGCAACGACCTTGCGTCCGCTATCGGTCAACACCGAGCGGTCGAAATCGAAAAACGCCAGGAACATCCCCTCGTCCATCGCCATGCCGATCGCGTTCGGATCTTCCTCGATTTCCGGCGGGGCGGCTTGCGGGATCGGCTGCCCTTCCTTTTCGGATTTCGGCAGCGCCTTAATCAGGCGCGCATTAAGCTCGGCCATCGCGCGCTCGAACTCGGCACGGCAGGCGGGCGGCAAATTCGACGCCCAAGATTGCTCGGCCTGTTCAATCCAGCAATCGAATTTCGCCTGCGCCAGCGCCGCCTCAAAAGGTGCCATGGCGCGGCCGCCGCCGTTCAAAGCCTGAAGCAACTCGATGCGCGCGGCGCGAATCTCCTTGGCGGATATATCATCCAGATGCCAGTTGCTCAAAGGCTCGGGCAGCACCACCTGGCCTTCGGCGGCCAGCAGGCCTTTTTTCGCGAAATGCTTCGCATCGGCGTAATCCAGCCACTTCTGTTTCGTCTTCATATAGGCGCGGTATTCGGCGGTCAGGCGCTGGGTGAAGGGGCTGCCGACGGCCTTGGCCTCGTTCAGTTTTTCTACATCCGTATTCGTGGTCAGCCCCGAACAACCCGCCAGAACGAAAGAAACAGCCAGAATTCCCAGAATAGCGCGCATTTTATTCTCCATTTTGAACGATTTCAGCATAAGCGCGAAAACGGCGATCTTCAAGGCAATTTTTGCTTGACTTATCCAGGTCATTTGTGGCACATTCCGCCCGCCTGAGCCGCCCCTTAGAACAACAAAAACGGCGGCAACGGCCCAAAAAATTGTGTGATGAATCAAAACACGGAACATTTCAAATCGGAGGGAAATATGAGCAAGCCGCTTTCGGGGCATAAAATCGCGATTCTGGTCGCCAACGGGTTTGATGAAACCGACATGACGCACGCACAGCGTCAGCTGGCCGCCTTGGGCGCGACCCTCAAGATCGTGAGCACCGAAAACGGACTGGTCAATTCCTGGGCCGATGGCGCGTGGGGCCACCATTTCCCGACCGACGCCAATGTCAACACGACTCTGGCCGCCGATTACGACGGCGTGTATGTCCCCGGCGGCAAGCGCAGCGCCGACAAATTAAAAGAAAGCGCGCATGTCAAGCGCATCCTGCGCGGCTTTTTCGATGCGGGCAAACCGATGATGATGCTGGGCAGCGCCGTCGAACTGCTCGCTTCTTGCGACCGCGCCAAGGGCTGCACCGTCACGGGCGATCCGGCTGTCGAGAAGACGATGATCGATTCCGGCGCGCAATGGGCCGAAGCCACGCCCTGCGTCAACGGCTTTCTCGCCACCGCCGCCAGCGGCGACGCCGAGAACCCGGTCTTCGCACAATTTGCGGAATTCTTCGGCCAGATACCGGAAGCCTATCCGCAGGCGGC
>CBFGSX010000099.1:0-4721 GCA_965651535.1 uncultured Alphaproteobacteria bacterium
GTTTCCGGTTTGGCTGGCGCCGGTGCAAACGGTGGTTGCGTCGATTGTCAATGACTATGACGGTTACGCGAATGAAGTCGTCGCGGCATTAAAAGCGGCGGGCGTGCGCGTCGAATCCGATCTGCGCTCGGAGAAGATCAATTACAAGGTGCGCGAGCATAGCTTGCAGAAAATTCCGTATATCGTGGCGGTCGGTCAGCGCGAGCAGGCCGATAAAACGGTCGCGGTTAGAACTTTCGGCTCCGACAAGCAGGAAGTGATGTCTCTGGACGCGTTTGTCGCCAAGGTGTCAAAAGAAGCAGCGCTGCCGTAATTCATTCCCTGTCATTCCGAGGGGTATCCCGAGGAATCTCCTCATTTCAGGGAGATCCCTCGACTTCGCTCGGGATGACAGGATGCTGTTTATAACGCGCGGATCGTGCCGGAAATATCCGACAGGGCTTTGATGATCTCGGCGCGGTTCGCTTCGCCGTCGATATCGATCACCGCATAGCCGCAATCCGCGTCGGTTTGCAGATATTGCCCCGAGACGTTCAGTTTGCGCGACGAAAACACATCGTTGATCTTGGCCATGACGCCGGGGACGTTGCGGTGGATATGGCGAAAGCGTGTCCCGCGCGCCTGCGGAATGACGACGTTGGGGAAATTCACCGATCCGTCCGTCATGCCGTGACGCGCATAGCGCAGCAATTTGTCGGCAACGTCGGTAGCGATATTTTCCTGCGCCTCGAGCGTCGAGCCGCCGATATGCGGCGTCAGAATGACGTTCGGCAGGCCTTGCAGCGGCGCGCTGAATTTTTCACCCTTGGCGTGCGGCTCGACGGGGAACACGTCGATGGCCGCGCCCGCGATATGGCCGGATTTGACCACCTCGGCCAGCGCGTCAAGATCGACGACATTGCCGCGCGACGCGTTGATGAGAAAGCTGCCCGCCTTCATTTTTTTCAATTCCGCCGCGCCGATCATGTTTTTCGTTTCGGGCGTGGCGGGAACGTGCAAGGACACGATATCCGATTCCGCCAGAAGCGCATCAAGTTTCGATATTTTCTGCGCGTTGCCCAAAGACAGCTTGTCCACCACATCGTAAAACACGACGCGCATCCCGAGGGATTCTGCCAGAACCGATAATTGCGTGCCGATATGGCCGTAGCCGACAATCCCCAGCGTCTTGCCGCGCGCTTCCGCCGCGCCGTCCACGCCCTTGAGCCATTCGCCTTTATGGGCGGCGGCGTTTTTTTCGGGCAGGCGGCGCAGCAGCGCAATGGTCTCGCCGATTACCAATTCTGCGACCGAGCGCGTATTCGCGTAAGGCGCGTTGAACACGGCGATGCCGCGCGCCTTGGCGGCGGCCAGATCGACCTGATCCGTGCCGATGCAAAAACACCCCACCGCCAGCAGATCCGGTGCCCGGTCGAGAATTTCGGCGGTCAGCTGCGTTTTCGAGCGTATGCCTAAAATGGAAACGCCTGCGAGCGCATCGGACAAGGCTTTGCCCTCCAGCGCGCCGGCATGGGCCGACACCTCGCCGAAGCCTTGCTGCCCGAAAAGAGCGGCGGCGCGGGGGTGGATGTTTTCAAGCAGGGCGACTTTCATAACGGCATTGTCCCACACGCTTGAAACCTGTCAAGGGAGGAGGGTATAGTCATAGGGGTGAGGTGTTCCATGATGATCCGTGTTGTTCTGTCGTTGTTGCTGCTCTGGCCGTTTGCCGCCGCCGCCGAGGAAAAGGAAAAAGGCGCGCCCAAGGTTCTGGACGATTTCTATGCGGGCGATGCCGCCGTTTCCGAGGCGCGCAAGCTGATGGCCGAGCAAAAATGTTCCGAGGCGGTGACTCTGCTTGAGCAATCCCTGCGCCGCAATATGCGCAACACCGACGTGCATATGATGCTGGCGACGTGCTGGTATAATCTCGGGAATACCCGCAAGGCCAAAGAGTCCCTGACGAATACGCTGATGGTGGATCGCGGCCATCGCGGGGCGTATGTGATGATGGGCTTCGTCGCGCTGCGCGAGCGCGACCTGAAACAGGCGGAGTATTACCTGAGCGCGTTAAAGGTCGTCTGCGGCGGTGAAACATGTGCCGAGTATCACACGCTCAAGAACGCAATTTCCGAAACGAAGGAATAATAAGAAACGGTAACGTATCCGTTTGAGAAGCCTTCCTTCTCAAGCCTCCCCTCTCTGGGGCCTTCGGGCTTGACCCGAAGGTCCATTCTTTCGGTGCTATGGACCCTCGGATCGGGGTCCGAGGGACCCAGAATAGAGGAGACCGAGACGCTACAAAAAAACCCGGCTTGCGCCGGGTTTTTCGATCGATCTGTTTTTGTTCTATTGGCGATTGCCCAAAAGGCTGAGCAGCGTCTGGAACAGGTTGATGAAGCTGATATACAGCCCCAGCGCGCTGAAAATCGCCAGTTTGTGGTTGGTTTCGTCGCCATTGGCGGGGCTGTACATGCGTTTGGCGTTCTGGGCCTCATAGGCGATCAGGCCCGTGAAAACCAGCACGGCGATAATCGACACCATGAAGTGCAGCCCCGTGCTTTTCAGGAAGATGTTCACGATCGAGGCGATGATGATCCCGATCAGGCCCATCAGCAGGAACGAGCCCATTCCCGACAGGTCGCGCTTGGTCGTATAGCCCAGCAGGCTGACACCGCCGAACATGGCCGCCGTGATGAAGAACACGCGGGCGATCGACCCGGCCTCGTAAACGGCGAAGATATAGGCCAATGTCGTGCCCAGCGCCGCGCAGAACACATAGTATTTCGTCTGCAACGCAGCCAGGGGTTGTTGCATGGCTTTTTGCACGTTCATGCCGAACCACAGGAACAGCAGCAAGCCGATGCCGACAACCATCGACACCATCGGATTCATAAAGACCGCGCGCAGAGGCGGTACGGCAAAGACCAGCCATGCGGCGATACCGGACACGGCCAGACCGCCGCCGACGGCGTTATAGACGCGCAGCATATGGCCGCGCAGCCCTGCATCGACGGTGGCACCCGCGGCGGCGCCGTCATAGGCGGAACCGCTTTGATAGGGTTTGTTTTGATCAAACATGGGTCGTTTCTCCTTTTGTCCCGATATAGGATCATTATCGCATAAGAAAAGCCCTGTTTCAAGGGAAACAGAGTTGCCTAATTAATTGAAATAAATCAAATAATCCCGTTTTCCTGGAAGCTGAAAATGCCGTTTTTGCCGACGATGAAATGATCGTGGATGACAATGCCGACGGGTTTGGCCGCGTCGCGCAGTTTCTTGGTCATGTCGATATCGTCGCGGCTGGGCGCGGGATCGCCGCTGGGGTGGTTGTGCACAAGGATCAACGCCGTCGCCGACAGCTCCAGCGCACGTTTGACCACCTCACGCGCATAGACGGGCGTGTGGTTGACCGTGCCGGTTTGCTGCACCTCGTCGGCGATCAGCACGTTTTTGTTATTCAGGAATAATAGGCGGAATTGTTCGCGCGGTTCATAGGCCATTGCCGCGCGGCAATATTCCAGCACGGCGGCATGATTGCCCAAAATAGGTTTATGGATGATCTGTTCGCGCGCCAGACGTTTGCCCGCAGCGTAAATGGCTTTCAGCGCGATGGCGGTGGTGTCCCCCATACCTTTGAATTCGGCCAGTTGCTCGGGCGGTGCGGCCAATACTTCGGCAAGCGACCCGAAACGCGCGATCATGTCTTTGGCCAGCGGTTTGACGTCGCGGCGCGGAATCAACTGGAACAACAGCAATTCAAGCAATTCGTAATCGGGCATGGTCGCGCCGAAATCGCCCATGAAACGCTCGCGCAGACGGTCGCGGTGACCGTAGAAATGCGGCTTTTCGGCGAGGCCTGTGTTGCTCATTTGATGTAAGGCGGTTTGGTGAAACCGGCGGGGGAGAGGGTGAAAATCTCGACGCCGTCATCCGTGACGCCGATGGTATGCTCGAACTGCGCCGAAGGCTGGCGGTCGCGCGTCACGGCGGTCCAACCATCCGAGAGGACTTTGACCTGCCATGTGCCGGCATTGATCATCGGCTCGATGGTGAAAACCATGCCCGGTTCGAGGACAAGACCCGTTTGCGGCTTGCCGTAATGGAGAACCTGCGGCTCGCAATGGAAAACCTGTCCGATACCATGGCCGCAGAAATCGCGCACGACGGAAAAGCGGTTGGCCTCGGCATAAGACTGGATCGCATGGCCGATATCGCCCAAGGTCGCGCCGGGTTTGACAGCTTCGATGCCGCGCATCATCGCATCATAGGTCACATCGACCAGTTTGCGCGCCTTGGTCGAGATTTTATCACCGACCAGATACATGCGGCTGGTATCGCCATACCACCCATCCAAGATCACGGTCACGTCGATATTGACGATATCGCCCTCGACGAGGGTTTTGTCGCCGGGGATACCGTGACAGACGACATGGTTGGGGGAAATACAGCTGGCCTTGGTATAGCCGCGATAGCCGATGGTCGCGGGGATGGCCCCGTGGTCGAGCATGTCCTGATGGATTCGGGCGTCCAGATCGCCGGTTTTGACCCCGGGTATGACATAAGGCGTGATGCGGTCCAGCACTTCGGCCGCGAGTTTTCCGGCCTTGTGCAGGGCAGCAAAGGCAGATTTTTCATGGATCGGCACGTGGTGGGCGGGTGACAGCAAGCGGATTCACTCTATGTTTATCCTCTCCAGATTAACATCGAAACAGAATGATGGCAACGAAACAGAAGCCCCC
>CBFGSX010000100.1:0-4631 GCA_965651535.1 uncultured Alphaproteobacteria bacterium
ATTCGAACCTCCGACCCCTTGCACCCCATGCAAGTGCGCTACCAGACTGCGCTACAGCCCGAACCGGAGGCGGGTATAGCATAGCCTTCCCGTCCGTCCAAGGAAAAGTTGTGCGTTAATAATTCCAGCGCAACAGGGGATTAAGGCACCACCCCAAAAAGCCCGAAAGGGAAAGCGGTGCCGTTAAAACGCTCAGGCAGATACACTCGGTATCAGCATAAGGAGCATGCGGATCCTTTTCATCCGCCGTGTGGACGGCAACCATGCCGGGCGTATAGCGCTTTTCGCCGTCTACAAAACTTCCTTCCAGAACCAGCGTATATTCCTCGCCGCGATGCCTATGCTCGGGGATGGTGACACCGGCAGAGACCCGAAGCAGCTTGACCGACACCTTGTCCCGGATCCCGATACGCTTCTGCCGGATGCCGGGCATGACAGGCACCCATTTTATTTTATCAAAACACGCGCCGACAAAACGTCGCAAAGGAAGCGGCACATCGCCCTCGAGGCATGGCTCTTCCTGATCAACGATCGGTTTTGCCTTGAGGCATTTTTCCTCAAAGAAGGTATGGGGACAACATTTCATCTCCCTGGGCGCGCAGCCTTCGACCGCAGCAGCGGCGACGGCATTAAGCGTTTTCAGACGCTCACGCGTGGTCGGGCACATATGATACTGCGTTGCCAGCAGCAGCGCGACGCCTGCGGGAAGGCTCCCCTGCAAATAGGCCAGCAAAATCTCATCACCCAGAACACATTCGGGCGCGTGATTGTCGGAAGAAGGGGTGTTGTTGTGCATCATTCTTGAGCTAAACCATAAATCCTAAAAGTCATCCCTTTTCAGCACCTGCCGAAGACGCGCCAAACCAAGACGCAGCCGCGATTTTACCGTGCCAAGCGGTAAATTGGTCGCCGCAGCAATCTCGCTATGCGACATATCTTCATAAAAAGCTTTGCGCACCAGAGCCGCCTGCTCCTCGGGCAGGTCGCGCATGGCCCGCGCAAGCCTGTTATGCGCGTCGCCATGAGTCCAGTCCAAATCTGCCTGATCGACGGCAGGCTCGGCATCGGCAAGCATCAGATCGTCCAAATCCAGCGTGATCACGCCTTTCTTGCGCAAACGATCGATTTTCTTGTTGCGCGCGATGGTGAAAATCCATGTCGACGCTGCAGCCTTGGATGAATCGAATTTTTCCGCTTTTTGCCACATGGTCAGCATCGTCTCCTGCGCCAGTTCTTCGGCGGCATCCTCGGCCATCCCGCCGCGCATCAGGAAAGATTTTATCCGGGGCGCGAAATGATTGAACAGCGCGATAAAGGCCTCTTTATCCTTGTTACGTCCCACGCGGCCCAACAGATCATCATAATCCGGGGGAAGTATCGCAGCAGAACGGGTTGGAGAAGAATGCGACATCATGCGGAGCTACAAAAGCACAACAGCGGGCCTTTTCAAGAGCCCGCTGTCGAAATTCGGTGAATCAGTATGTCCTTTAGAATCCCTGACGCGTCTTTTTGCGCGGGTTCTTTTTGTTGATCACGTAAACGCGGCCGCGGCGGCGGACAACTTTTCCGTCTTTTTTCAATGATTTAATAGATGCGCGGACTTTCATGGCGTCTTCCTTGTTTGCAAAGTGCGCGGAGTTTAGCCAACGCCCCCTACCCCTGTCAATGATTTTTGGAGGAATTGCTAAATAATTCTTGACTTTTACGAACGAATAACGAATACTAGCAACTCGTTAATGCAATAATAACAACAAAAACAATGGATTACACCATGCACGCAGTGGTCAAAACCGGTGGTAAGCAATATCGTGTCGCAAAAGGCGACAAAATCACCGTGGAAAAAATCGAAGGCAATGCCGGCGACAAAATCAAACTCGACACGCTGATGTCGGGCGACAAGATCGGCGCGGGTCAGATCGACGCTGAAATCGTCGCGCAGAACCGTGGCGACAAGGTCATCGTCTTCAAGAAAAAGCGTCGTCAGAATTACCGCCGTAAAAACGGCCACCGTCAGGATCAGACGGTCGTCCAGATCATCTAAGGGAGATTAGAAAATGGCATCGAAAAAAGGCGTAGGCAGCACCAAAAACGGTCGCGATTCCCATTCCAAGCGTCTGGGCGTCAAGCGCTATGGCGGTGAAACCGTTCTGGCCGGCAACATTCTCATCCGCCAGCGCGGCACCCAGTTCCATCCCGGCGTCAATGTCGGCATGGGCAAGGACCACACGCTGTTCGCGCTGACCAACGGTCAGGTCGTGTTCAAACTGGGCCGCGCCAACCGCTCCTATGTCTCGGTGATCGCCAATGATCATCAGGCCGTTGCAGCTGAGTAAGTTTTACTTCGACTAGGGTTGACTAGAGGGGCGGAAACGCCCCTCTTTATTTTGAAGTTCAAAAATCAAATGAAATTTCTCGATGAAGCCAAAATATACGTGAAAAGCGGCGACGGCGGCCCCGGCGTTATTGCGTTTCGCCGCGAAAAATACATTGAATTCGGCGGCCCCGACGGCGGCAATGGCGGGCGCGGCGGCGATGTTGTCATCAAGGCCGTAAAAGACGCCAATACGTTGATCGATTTCCGATACCAACAGCATTTCCGCGCCGAAAACGGCCAGAACGGCGCAGGCCGCCTAAAGACCGGTGCCAGCGGAAAGGATACGATCATCCACGTCCCTGTCGGCACACAGATTTTTGCCGAAGACAAGAAAACCCTTCTTCTCGACATTACCGAGCCGGATCAGGAATACATCCTGCTCGAAGGCGGCGACGGCGGCATGGGCAACGCGCATTACAAAAGCGCCACGAACCAGGCACCGCGCTATTGCACGCCCGGATTTCCCGGCAAGGAAATGGGAATCTGGCTGCGCCTGAAACTGATTGCTGATGCGGGGCTTGTCGGATTGCCGAATGCAGGCAAGTCGACTTTTCTTGCCGCCTGCTCCGCTGCCAAGCCAAAAATTGCGGACTACCCTTTTACCACGCTGCACCCGAATTTGGGCGTGGTCGATCTGGGCGACCGCGCGCGCTTCGTGCTGGCCGATATTCCCGGCCTGATCGAGGGCGCGCATGAAGGCCACGGCCTCGGCACGCGGTTTTTGGGCCATGTCGAACGCACCGCCGTGCTGATCCATTTGATTGACGGCACGCAAGAAGACGTTGTCGGCGCATACAAAACCATTCGCAATGAATTACAGGAATATGGCGGCGGTCTGGCCGAGAAGCCGGAAATTCTGGCGCTGAACAAAACGGACGCGCTGACGCCCGAACAGATCGAAGAAAAAACCAAAGCACTTGAAAAAATCAGTCGCAAATCGTGTTTTGCCATTTCCACCGCCTCGCAGCAAGGTGTTCGGGACGTTCTCTTTGCCGCGCTGCGCGAAATCAAGCAGATGCGCGCCGAAGAAGCCGAGGAGCTCGAGACCGCCGACAATTCTTATGACCCGACGCGCAACAAGGATTATTAGTCTCCCTCTCCCCTTGAGGGAGAGGGCCGGGGTGAGGGGTAAAAATGCCGCTGACTGAAACTGCCCGCCGATTGCGCCGCTCACAAACAGACGCAGAGAAGATGCTCTGGTCTCATTTACGGAATGGTCAGGCAGCATACAAATTTCGTCGCCAGCAGCCTCTTGGCCCTTATATCGCCGATTTTATTTGCCACGAGCGTAAACTGGTCATCGAAGTCGATGGCGGACAGCACAGCCCCGAAAAAGACCATAAACGGGACACGTATCTTAAAGAAAATGGTTTGAGAATTCTCAGGTTCTGGAATAATGATATATTACAAAACATCGAAGGCGTCATGACAAAAATATCCGAAGAACTGAACACCCCTCACCCGCCCGCCTCCGGCGGGACACCCTCTCCCTCAAGGGGAGAGGGTTTACTCCCTTCCTACAAAGCCGTTTTGTGGGATATGGACGGAACTCTGGTAGATAGCGAGCCGCTGCACGGCGCCTCGGTGAAAATCGTCGGTGAAGAGCTGGGCTTTCCCGTGCGCAACGAATTGCTGCAAAACGCCTTGGGCGTGGGCCATCAGCATTGCTTCAAAATGTTGCAGGAGCACCTGCATATGCCGATCCGTTTCGAGAACTGGCTGCTCAAGGTCGAGGCCGCCTATCTGGCGCTGACGGGGAAAATCGAACCGCGCGAAAACGCCGTCGAGATCGTCAAATCCCTGCATGCGCGCGGCATCCCGCAAGTCGTTTTTTCCAACAGCCCGCGCCCGATCGTCGAGGCGAATACACTGGGATTTTTGCGCTTTTTCGACAATCCCGCCGATATTTTCAGCCACATCATCAGCATCGACGACGTGGCCAACCCCGACCTGGACCGGCTCTGGGCGCCACGCGGCGAACGCGCCTTCCTGCGCGTGCCCATCGGCGTCAACGACGCCCGCGAACCGGTCCTGCTCGACCTGAAGGAGTCCTCCGAGCTCGGCATGGGCCCGCACGGCCTGTGCGTCGGCGCCACCGGCTCCGGCAAGTCCGAACTGCTGCGCACCCTGGTTCTCGCCCTGGTCGCCACCCACCCGCCGGAGGACCTCGCCCTGGTCCTCGTCGACTACAAGGGCGGTGCCACCTTCGCCCCGTTCGCGGGCCTGCCGCACGTCGCCGGTGTGATCACCAACCTGG
>CBFGSX010000101.1:0-4574 GCA_965651535.1 uncultured Alphaproteobacteria bacterium
GCTGCCCAGCAATTTCGCCATATTCTTGTCCGTTACGTCGCCGTGAAAGGCGTTGACCCTCTCGCCCAAATCGTTGCGCTCGAGATTGGACTGGAGAAGCGTGACATAATCGCGCTCGCGCTCGATGCCTGTGAATTTGACCCCCTTCAGGCGCATCGCCGCCGCCAGCAAAGCCGCCCCGACGCCGCTGCCCAGCTCCAGAACATGCTGTTTTTCCTTGGCCCGGATCGCCGCCGCCAGCAGCATCGCATCCGTGCCGAAACGGTATCCGTCCACGGGCTGTTCGATGACCAGACGCCCCCCATAGAGGCGATCGACCGTGGTTGCCAGTTTGCCCATAAAGCCCTATTCTTCGCCCCTATGTTGATGAAGAAACACTCTAGCACGAAGATTGCCGCCGCGTCACCCGTGGAGGCACTGCGCGATCTTCTGACGCAGGATGTCGAGGCTCTGAACCAGACGATCCTTGCACGGATGGAATCCCCCGTGCCGCTGATCAATCAGTTGGCGGCCTATATCGTCGCGGCGGGCGGCAAGCGCCTGCGCCCCTTGTTGACTTTGGCCTTCGCCCGCATGAACGGCTATGAAGGCGGCGATCACCTGAAGCTGGCGGCGGCGGTCGAGTTTATCCATACCGCCACCTTGTTGCATGACGACGTGGTCGATGAATCCAACCAGCGCCGCGGCCAGCCTTCGGCCAATGCCATGTTCGGCAATCAGGCCTCGGTGCTTGTCGGGGATTTTCTGTTCTCGCGCGCGTTTCAACTGATGGTCGAAACCCATTCCCTGCGCGTGCTGGATATTTTATCCAATGCCTCGGCCGTGATCGCGCAGGGCGAAGTCATGCAGCTGGCCGCAACGGGTGATCTGGGCCTGACGCAAAAAACCTATTTCGACGTGATCGGCGCCAAGACCGCCGCGCTATTTTCGGCGGCGACGGAATCCGGCACGGTCATTGCGGGCGCCTCCGACGCGCACACCCAAGCCGCCACCGATTACGGCCATGCCTTGGGCGTGGCGTTCCAGATCGCCGACGACGTTCTGGATTACCAGAGCGATCTCGACACGATGGGCAAGAATAACGGCGACGATTTCCGCGAAGGCAAGATCACCCTGCCCGTCATTCTGGCACTTGAAAACGCGACCTCCGAGGAGCGCGCTTTCTGGGAGCGCACGCTGGTCGCCGGAAAACAAAACGACATGGATTTTGATCATGCGCGCGAGATTCTGCAACGCCACAAGGCATTCGAGCGCGCGCTCGACATGGCCCAGGCTCATGCCGCCGAAGCGCAAGCCGCTCTGTCGTCCTTCCCTGAATCGCCTCTGCGCCAGACATTGAACGACGCCGCCGCCTTTGCCGTCAGTCGCAAAGCGTAACAGGGTGTTACTTTTCTTCTTTCCCGCCACAATCTAAGAATAGAACATGACACGTTTCTCCGCCGTTATTCTCGCCGCCGGCAAAGGCACACGGATGAAGTCCGATCTGCCCAAGCCGCTGCACCTTGTCGCCGGCAAACCGATGCTGGCCTATGTGATCGAAGCCTGCGAAGCGGCAGGCGCCACGGAAATCGTCGTGGTGATTGCGCCCGACGATACGCGCACGCCTTCCCTGTTCCCGAAAATCAAAACCGCCGTGCAACAGGAACAAAAAGGCACGGGCCATGCGACGCAAGTTGGCGTCGATGCACTTGGCAAACCCGTGGATAAAATCATTTCTATGCTGGGCGATATGCCTTTTATCCAGCCCGAGACGATCAAGAAGCTGGCCGAAACGGACAATGCCGTCACCGTATTGGCAATGCAGCCCAAGAATCCGAAACGCTATGGCCGCCTTGTCGTCAAAGACGACGTGCTGGAAAAAATCGTCGAGTTCAAGGACGCCACGGACACTGAAAAGAAAATCAATCTGTGCAATTCCGGCACGATTGCCGTCTGCGGCAAAAAAGCCAAGGAATTGCTGGCCGCGATCAAGACGAATAACGCCGCAGGGGAATATTATATGACGGATATCGTCGGCATCGCCCGCGAACGCGGCGAGCGCTGCGGCGTTTCCATCGCGCCCTATGAAGAAACCGCCGCCGCCAATACGCGCGAGGAGCTGGCTTTCCTGGAAAAACTGGCGCAAAAGAAAATGCGCTCGGCCATGATGGAAAAAGGCGTGACCCTGAACGACCCCGATACGGTGTATTTCCATCACGATACCATCGTCGGCAAGGATACGATCATCGAACCGAATGTTTTCTTCGGCCCGAACACCGTCATTCAAGACAACGTAACGATCAAGGCCTTCAGCCATATCGAAGGCGCGACCATCCGCAGCGGCGCATCGGTCGGGCCGTTTGCCCGTTTGCGTCCCGAAACGCTTGTCGGACAGAACGCCAAAATCGGCAATTTCGTCGAGATCAAGAAATCTCTTATCGGCGACGGCACGAAGATCGGCCACCTGACCTATATCGGCGACAGCGACATCGGCAAACAGGTCAATATCGGCGCGGGAACGGTCACCTGCAATTATGACGGCTTTGACAAGCACCAGACGAAAATCGGTGACGGCGCGTTTATCGGCTCGGACACAATCATCGTCGCACCCGTTCAAATCGGCGGAGGTGCATTCACCGGCGCTGGATCCGTCATCACCGAAAACGTCGCAGGCGACTCTTTGGCCGTCGCGCGCAGCAAGCAATTCGAAAAGCCCGGCTGGGCGAAACTTTTCCGCATGACGCGGAAAACAAAACATTAAAGGTGCATCATGTGTGGGATTGTCGGCATCGTCGGAAAAGAACAAGTCGCCCAACGTCTGGTCGACGGCCTGAAACGACTTGAGTATCGCGGCTATGACAGCGCGGGCATCGCCACGGTGAACGACAATAAAATCGACCGTCTGCGCGCCGAAGGCAAGCTCATCAACCTCCAGAAAAGACTGGACAAGGAATCGCTGACGGGAACCGTCGGCATCGGGCATACGCGCTGGGCCACGCATGGCGGCCCGACGGAAAAAAACGCCCACCCGCACGCTACGGATCGCGTCGCCGTCGTGCATAACGGCATCATCGAGAATTATCAGGAACTCCGCGCCGAGCTGGAACAGTTTCAATGCCGTTTCCAGTCCGAAACCGACACCGAAGTCATCGCGCATCTGATGACGCATTACCTGAATCAGGGCGACGACCCGAAAGCGGCGACAAGCAAAACGCTCAAGCGTCTCAAGGGCGCGTTTGCCATTGCCATGGTCTTTGCCAATGACAACGACCTGATGATCGGCGCGCGCCGCGGCACACCGCTTGCGCTGGGCTATGGGACAGGAGAAATGTTTCTGGCCTCGGATTCCTATGCACTAGCGCCGTTCACGGATAAAATCTCTTTCCTTGATGACGGCGACTGGCTGATGATGACGGCCAATGACGTAAAAATCTTCGACGAGAACGACAAGCCGGTGGAACGTCCCATCCGCCAATCCAACGTCTCGGCAGCTCTGGCGGGCAAAGGCGATTTCCGCCATTTCATGCTCAAGGAAATTTTCGAGCAGCCCGCCGTAATCTCGGAAACGCTCGACAGCTTCATTCATCCGACCACGGGAAAGATCGATTTCCCCAAGGAAATCATGGAAATTTCGCACGCCAGCAATCTGACGCTATGCGCCTGCGGGACGGCTTATTACGCTGCGATGACGGGACATTACTGGTTCGAGCGCATTGCGCGCATGCCGGTCGAAACCGATATCGCGTCCGAATTTCGCTATCGTGAGGCACCGCTTCCACCGGAGGGCGCGGCCATTTTTGTTTCCCAATCGGGTGAAACGCTCGACACGCTTGAGGCCATGCGTTATTGCGCGCATGAAGAACAACAGACCCTCGCCATCGTCAATTCGCCCGAAAGCACGATGGAGCGCGAAGCCGGATGCGTCGTGCACACGCTGGCCGGGCCCGAGATCGGCGTCGCCTCGACCAAGGCTTTTACGACGCAATTGACCGTTCTGGCGGGATTGGCCGTCGCCTTTGCCCGCGCGCGCGGCGAAATCTCGCCCGAGCAGGAAAAAACCTATACCGAAGCGCTACGCGCAACGCCCGCCCTTGTGGCCGAAGCGCTTAAACGCGATGAACAGATCAAGACCATCGCCAAATCCATCATGGAAGCGCGCGACGTGTTGTATCTAGGACGCGGCACATCCTATCCGCTTGCGCTTGAGGGCGCGCTCAAGCTCAAGGAAATTTCCTATATCCACGCCGAAGGTTACGCGGCAGGTGAAATGAAGCACGGCCCCATCGCGCTGATCGACGAACACGTTCCGGTGATCGTCGTCGCCCCGCGCGACCAGTGGTTCGACAAAACCGCGTCGAATTTGAAAGAAGTTCACGCGCGCGGCGGCAAAATCCTGCTGATTTCCGACAAGGCGGGCTGCGACGCTTTGCGCGACGATTGCGCCTGGACGATTGAAATGCCCGAGACCGACCCGATTTTTTCGGCCATTCTTTACGCCGTTCCGGTGCAGTTACTGGCCTATCACGTTGCCGAGCTGAAAGGCACCGATGTCGATCAGCCGCGCAATCTGGCCAAATCGGTTACGGTTGAGTGAT
>CBFGSX010000102.1:0-4478 GCA_965651535.1 uncultured Alphaproteobacteria bacterium
GCGGATTTCGCTGCCGGCGCGGAAGCGGTTCTTGATGCCGCGCCGCCACTCTTTCATGCCGACGCAGAAGATCACAGTCATGGGATCGGTCGGTTTGGTGTGCAGGCGGTCATAGAGCTTGTCGAGGCTTTCGCCCGACCAGAACATATCCTCGAATTTGTTGGCCATGGCGTTGAGGCGCTTGACCGTGTTGAGTTTTGAAAAGATCACGGCCCAGGTGAAAATGGAAGCCAGGATCAGCGAGGCGATGATAAGCTTGCCCAGCATATCCACGTGCATGAACAGCCCGTAAAGGCTGAAATCCATGGAGCGGCCGACGTTTTTGACGGCCTGGCCCGCGACGGCGGCATTTTCAATGATGGGGGCGTTGGCAGTCATGTCCGTGTCCTTCATAAATACTGTTGCAGCGCCTCGCGCATTTTGTCGGGGATGCGCACCGGTTTGCCGTTTTCGCTGACGTAAATCAGGGTGATGCTTCCTTCTACCAGAAGGGATTCCGAGTTGCCAAGACGTTTGATGACGTTCTGCTGCAATTTCAACGAGGCGTTGCCGAGGTTCAGAACCCCCGTTTCGACGATCAGATCGTCGTCCAGCCGGGCGGATTTGTGGTATTTGGCCCCCGCCTCACCGACCACGAAGAACTGCCCGTCTTCCTGGGTGATGGCGGCATGGCTAAAACCCGCATCGCGCATCATTTCCGTGCGGGCGCGCTCCATAAAGCGGAAATAATTGGCGTAATAGACGATTTTCTGGGCGTCCGTGTCCTCGTAATAGACGCGCAGCGGGAAGATATGGGACTTACTCATGGTCGAACAGGTCTTGGGCGGTTTTGACGGGCAGGCCCAAATAGGTATAACCCGCCGCCGAAAGCTGGCGGCCACGCGGCGTGCGCTGGATCAGGGCTTCCTGGATCAGATAGGGTTCGATGACATCCTCCAGCACGTCGCGTTCCTCGCCCAACGAGGCGCATAACGTCTCGATCCCGACCGGCCCCCCGGCATATTGGTTGGCGATGATGTTCAGATAACGGCGATCCATCGCATCAAGGCCGCGCGCATCGACATCCAGTTGGCTCAAGGCGGCATCGGCATCGCGGGCGGAAATGGCCGCAAGATTTTTCATGGTCGTGATATCGCGCACGCGGCGGGTCAAACGTCCGGCGACGCGCGGCGTGCCGCGGGCGCGGCGGGCAATCTCGAACGCGCCGTTTTCGGAAAGCGGCATCTCCAGCAATTTCGCCTGACGCAGCACGATGGCGCTCAGGGCTTCGGCGGGATAGAAGTCAAGACGCAGAGGAATGCCGAAGCGCTCGCGCAAAGGCGTGGTCAGCAATCCCGAACGCGTTGTCGCGGCGACCAAAGTAAAGGGCGGCAATTCGATTTGCACGCTGCGCGCCGCCGGGCCTTCGCCGATGATGATATCGAGTTTGCCGTCTTCCATCGCGGGGTAGAGAATTTCCTCGACCGTTGAAGACAGGCGGTGAATCTCGTCGATAAACAGCACGTCGTTGGGTTGCAAATTCGTCAGGATCGCGGCCAGATCACCGGCGCGCGCCAGAACGGGGCCGGAGGTCGCGCGGAAGCCGACGCCCATTTCGCGGGCGACGATCTGCGCCAGCGTGGTTTTGCCAAGACCGGGCGGACCCGAAAGCAAAACGTGATCCAGGGCTTCGTTACGTTTTTTGGCGGCTTGGACAAAGACCGATAATTGTTTGCAGATGGCGGGCTGGCCGATAAACTCGTTCAGCGTTTGCGGGCGCAAGGCTTTTTCCGGCTGGTCATCGTTCTGGAATTTTGCGTCTTGCAGGGCGGATGTTTTCGTCATTGGGCCACCTCGCGCAGCGCCAGCTTGATCAGCGTGGAAATGTCGCGGTCGCCATTCTCATTGGCGACAAGGCTGACGGCGCGCGTCGCATCCGACGGGCTGTAGCCCAGAGCGACCAGCGCGGCGATGGCTTCGTTGAAGCGGCCGTTTGCCGCGGGCGTCGAAGTTTTGGTTTTCGTTGAAGCCGGGAAAAACTGTTTGCCTGCGTAATCCTTGAGCTCGGTGGCCAGACGCGCCGCCAGTTTCGGGCCCACGCCGTCGGCGCTGCACAGCGTTTTTTTGTCGTCGCTGACGATGGCGCGCCAAATCTGTTCCGGCGTAAAGGCCGAAAGCAGCGCCAATGCCATTTTCGCACCCACGCCCTGAACCGTCGTCAGTTTCAGGAACGTGTCCTTTTCCTCGCGCTGGGCAAAGCCAAACAACGTGATCGCGTCCTCGCGCACTTGCGTGACGATGTGTAACGTGGCGGGCGTGCCCGACCCGCCCAAGGCCTGTTGCGTGCGGCCCGTGACGAAAACCTGATAGCCGACGCCGTTCACGTCGAGAATGACGTTCTGTGCGTCGATCTGTTTCAAAATTCCGGTGAGCAGGGCGATCATGCTTTTACTCTCTGTGCGGTCTGCGCGTGATGCGCGTGGCAGATCGCCACCGCCAGCGCGTCGGCGGCGTCGGCATTTTCAAAATCGGCTTGCGGCAAAAGGATTTTGACCATGTGTTGAATTTGTTCCTTGGCGGCGTGACCGGCTCCGGTCACGGTCTTTTTTACCACATTGGCGGGGTATTCGGCCACGGGAATTTGCGCCAAGGCGGGAGCTGACATGACCACGCCGCGCGCCATGCCCAGTTTTAGCGTGGATTTGGCGTTGACGTTGGAAAAGGTTTCCTCGACGGCGGCGCTGTCGGGCCTGGTTTCGGCCAGAACGGTTTCCAAGGCACGGTGCAAAAACGCCAGACGCTCGGCCATTTCCAGCTTCTCGGGTACGGCAATGCGCCCGCATCCCAAAAAGCGCAGACGGTTGCCGCGGGCCTCGATCAGCCCCCAGCCGGTAAAGCGCAATCCGGGATCAAGGCCCAAGATTTTCATGCCGTCAGCCTTTGCAGTGTCGCGTCGTCGATCTCGAAATTGCCGAAGACCTGCTGCACGTCGTCGAGGTCTTCGAGCGCCGCGATCAGTTTCATCAGTTGTGCGGCGTTGTCGCCGGAGATGGAAACGGTATTGAGCGGATTCCAGATCAGACCGCTTTCCTGGGGCGGGCCGAATTTTTCCATCAGGAATTCCATGGCGGCGGCGTAATTCTCGGGTGCGGTGGTGATGGTATGGGTTTCATCGTCGCTTTCGGCGTTATCGGCTCCGGCTTCGATGGCGGCTTCCAGAACGGTTTCGGCCGAGCCGATCTCGGCGGGATAGACAAATTGGCCGACGCGCGAAAACTGGAAGGCGACCGATCCGGTCTCGCCAAGATTGCCGCCGTATTTGCTCATAACGGCACGGATTTCCGGCGCGGTGCGCGCGCGGTTATCCGTTTCCGCTTCGACGATCAGTGCGACGCCGCCCGGCCCATAGCCCTCATAGCGGATTTCTTCGGTATTGTCCGTGTCGTTTCGACTGCCTTGGCTGATAGCATTTTTAACCCGTTCATTGGTCATGTTTGCCGCCCGGGCCGCCAGAATGGCGGCACGAAGACGCGGGTTGCTATCGGGATCTTCACCGCCTTGGCGTACGGCGGTCGAGATTTCCCGCGCGATCTTGTTAAAGATTTTCGCCTTCTTCGCGTCCTGTTTGCCCTTGCGGTGCATGATGTTCTTGAATTTGGAATGGCCGGCCATTTTATTATCCTCTTTATGTATTGCCCAGACTAGCCGCGAGGCTGCAAGCTGGCAAGGTTGTTACGCGGTTGATTTTGCGGCATAACTTGGGTAAACACGAAATATTCATGGCGTATAATCTGAAAAAGCTCCGTGTGCTGATTATCGACGACAACATGCCGATCCGCATGCTGGTGCGTTCCTTGTTGTTGGATCTGGGTTTCGGATCTGTTGAGGTGGCGGCAACGGCTGAAGATGGCTGGGCAATTTATTTCCTGCACAAGCCCGACCTCATTTTACTCGATTGGCGGATGGAGGGCGGCATGGACGGGTTGGAATTCACCCGCCGCGTCCGCACGCAGCTGGGCAGCCCCAAGCCGCGCGTGCCGATCATCATGATGACGGGTTTCGCCAGCAAAAAAGTCGTGCTGGACGCGCGCGACGCCGGGGTCACCGAAATATTGATCAAGCCTTTTACGGTGCAGACGCTGATCAAGCATCTGACGCATATTATCGAGAACCCGCGCGATTTCATCGTCGCGCCGAAATTCACCGGCCCTGATCGCCGCCGCCGCAAGGATAGTGTGCCGGACGAAAAGAAAAAGCGGATGGCGGACAAGGTGCTGCCGGATAAAAGGCCGAAAGCGCCGGGCGTAAAAAAATCCCCGAAATATGTCGATCTGCGCGGCGGAAAAGATAATACCGACAAGGAGAAATAAATGAGTCAGGATATCAATAAGCCGGTCAAAATTGTCCGCGCCGCCTATGAGGCCAAGCAAAAAGTCGGTGGCGGCGGGTTCAGCGACAAGATGATCCAGTCAGCCGAAAAGCGTATGCAGGATGCGGCC
>CBFGSX010000103.1:0-4310 GCA_965651535.1 uncultured Alphaproteobacteria bacterium
GCGCGGCGAGACGCCCATCCCCTGCGTGCGCTGCAACCAGCGCGTCAAGTTTCAGGACTTGCTCAAAACCGCGCGCGACCTGAACGCCGATGTCATGGCGACGGGCCACTACGTCAAGCGCGTCGCCAATGAAGCCGGTAAAGGGGAATTGTGGCGCGGCCGCGACATGACCAAGGACCAAAGCTATTTCCTGTTCGCCACGACGCAGGAACAGCTGGATTTCCTGCGCTTTCCCTTGGGTGACATGACAAAAACGGAAACGCGGGCGCTGGCCGAGAAATACGGCCTCGTCACCGCCGACAAGCCCGACAGTCAGGATATTTGCTTTGTTCCCGACGGCGATTACGCCTCTGTCATCAAAAAGCTGCGCCCGCAATCCTTGAACCCCGGCAAGATCGTCCATGTGGACGGACGCGTCCTGGGCGACCATGACGGCATCGTCAATTATACAGTCGGCCAGCGCAAAGGCCTTGGCCTGGGTGGGGGCGAAACGGGCGGCACGCCGTTATTCGTCACAGGGATCAGACCCCAAACCAACGAAGTCGTGGTTGGCCCGCGCGAAGCCCTCGCGCGCGACACGATTACGCTAAAGGATGTGAATTGGCTGGGCGATGCGCCGCTTTCCGACACCCCGCAAAATATCTTGGTCAAGCTGCGATCGGCGCAGGAACCGATTGCCGCAAAAATCGTGCAAAACGGCGGCATCGTCACCGTCCGCCTCGATCAGGCCTATTACGGCGTCTCACCCGGTCAGGCCTGCGTCGCCTATGACGGCGACCGCTGCCTCGGCGGCGGCTGGATCGATACGACCGCCAATACGGCTTTCGATACCATCTAGAAAAGATTTAACTTTCGGGTGTAGAATAGCGGTTATGCGCTTCGTTCTCGCCGCTTTAATCCTCTTTGCGCCCGCCGCCTATGCCGAGGGCATCGACCTGATGAGGCTGGGCCGCCCGCTGGGCGGCGACGACACACCCATGCGGGATCGCTACGTCTATTTCAACGAAAGCACGGTCTCGAAGGACGTTCCCGTCACAACACCGGTGCTGCTCAATGCCGACATCGCGGAGTGGCTTTCCCAGCGCCTTGCCGAGATCATGACGCTGGACGGCCCCGGCTATGAACAGCAGGTCACCGTCAACCGCCGTTATTTCACAGAATCCGGCTACAAGGATTACGTGGCCGGGCTGATCGCCTCGCAAGTGCCGAAACTCCTCAAGGAACAACGCTACAGAATGTCCGCCGTCGTGCTGGCCCCTCCCGAGATTCTGGCGCAGGGTCTGCGCGAGAACGCCGACAAATCGCACGTCTATGTCTGGCAGGTCGAGGCTCCGGCGACGCTGGTCTATCAGAATTTTGAAAACAGCAACAGCTACAAGGTTCGCCTCAAGGCCGAAATCGTGCGCATCCCCATGACCGAGGAAGGCAGCCTCGTGGCGCTGAATCGCTGGCAATTCGTAGCTGAGAAATAGGGCTTGATTTTCCTGGCCCCGGGGGCTTAATTCGAGCCTCCCCCTTCCCGTTACAGGCCTTGTCATGACCAAATCCGCCACCGCTCAAAAACCCAAGAATGTCGCCGGCGTCGCCGGTGACCGCCTTAAGCAGCTGATCGAACGCATCGAACGCCTTGAGGAGGAAAAAGCAGGCCTGGCCGACGATATCCGCGACGTTTACGCCGAGGCCAAAAGCGCCGGATTCGAAACCAAGATCATGCGCCAAATCATCAAACTGCGTAAAATGGACAGCCAAAAGCGCATCGAACAGGAAGAATTGCTGGATCTTTATAAATCCGCTATCGGCCTTGATTGATTATCCGCCCGAGCGCGCCAAAGTCTGCTGCACCAAGGCAATCGTTCGCTCGACCATCACCGACACGCCCGCCGCATTCGGATGCAACCCGTCATCGAGGTTGAGCTTCGGGTCGAGTGCCACGCCCTCGAGGAAAAACGGATAAAGCGGCACACCGAAATCCTTGGACAGGCGCACATAAAGCGCATCGAAATTCTTGCGATAGCCGGGCGGCAAATTGAGCGATGCTTTCATCCCCATCAACATGACGGGGATTTTTCTTTCTTCCAGCTTTTCCAAAATGGCGCGCAGATTGCGCTCGGTCGTTTTCGGATCGATCCCGCGCAGCATATCGTTCGCGCCCAACGCCACGATCACCAGCGACGGCGGCGCGTCGCCGTCCAGCGCCCACTCAAGCCGCGACAACCCGCCCGCGGTCGTGTCACCCGACACGCCCGCATTCTCGACCGCGACCTCCAGCCCGTTTTTATTCAAAGCCTGTTCAAGCCGGGCCGGATAATCCTCACCCGGGCGCAGGCCGTAACCCGAGGTCAGGCTGTCGCCCAGCATTACCACGCGCAACGGCGCGGCCGCAGCGGACGTGGCACCGAAAACCGCGATCGCCGCCAGAAAAAGGATTGCTTTCATGCCCGCCCGCCCTAGTTTCAGATAAGTTCTTTTTATTATAGGGTCATTCGATGAAGAGTCCATTGCTGCGCCTCGAAGGGGTTCATGTTTCCGTCCCCGCCGAACCCGAGCCGCTTTCGATCCTCCACGACATTACGCTTGATTTCGAACCCGGACGGCGCACCGCCATTATCGGCCCGTCGGGATCGGGGAAAACCACGCTGATGATGGTCTGCGCCGGGCTGATGCCGCCGCAGCGCGGGCGGGTTTTGTTCCACGGCGCGGCGTTGTCGCGCGACGAAGAGGAGCTGACCCGATGGCGGCAACAGAATGTCGGCATCGTGTTCCAGCATTTTCACTTGCTGCCGACCAGTTCGGCGCTGGAAAATGTCATGCTGCCGCTCGAGCTGGCCGGTGCCGCAGACGCACGCGGCGAAGCGTCGGAATTGCTGTCCTCGGTCGGGCTCGAACACCGCCTCGACCATCTTCCGGCGCAGCTTTCCGGCGGCGAGCAACAGCGCGTCGCCCTCGCCCGCGCCATGGCGCGCAAGCCGGCGCTACTTCTGGCCGACGAGCCAACGGGCAATCTCGATCAGGAGACCGGACGGCGCGTCATTGAATTGCTGTTTGCGCGCGCCGCCGAGTTCGGCACCACCCTTATTCTTGTCACGCATGACGAAAGCATCGCGGCGCAATGCGACCGCATCGTCTCGCTGCGCGACGGCAAAGTGCTATGAGAACGCCGCTTTCCCTGCGCTGGGCGTGGCGCGATCTGCGCGGCAGCGCGCGGCATTTCCGCCTTGTGTTTTTGTGCCTGTTCCTGAGCCTTGCCGCCATCACCGCCGTGCAGATCACGGGCGACAGCGTCATGAACAGCATCCACACCAATGCGCGCGTGATTTTGGGCGGGGACTGGGTGCTGCGCCAAATTCATACGCCCGTCGGACAAGCCGAGCGCGACTGGCTGGCGGCGCGCGGCGCGGATTTGCTCGATACGACCGAAATGCGCGTCATGCTGATCGAGCCGCAATCCGGCGACAGCGCCCTGATCGAACTCAAAGCCGTCGCACACGGCTATCCGCTTTACGGCGAAGCCACCACCGACCCCGTTTCCGAAAATTTTCACGATCCGCTTGAAAGAGGCCTTGTACTGGATACGGCGCTGCGCGAGCGTCTGGGCCTTGCACTCGGCGACACGGTGAAGCTCGGCGAAGCCTCTTTTCCCGTGGCGGCATGGGTTGCGCACGAGCCGGATCGCGCGGGCGCGTCGCGTTTCGGGCTTGCGCCGCGCGTTTTTGCCAGTATGACGCAGCTTGAACGCACCGGACTTGTCCAACCGGGCAGCATGGCCGAGCATCACCTGCGCGTGCGTTTCCCCGAAGGCACCGAGCTGAAACCCCTGGAAAAAGAATTCAAAGATTCCTTCCCCGACGCAACGTGGCGGCTGACCGACACGGAACGCGCCGCGCCGCAAGTGCAGCGCTTCGTCAACAACCTTGTGCAGTTCATGACGCTGATCGGGTTGTCGGCATTGCTGATCGGCGGGATCGGGATCGCCAACGGGATGCGCGCCTATCTGCAAACGCGGCTCGGCACCATCGCCATTTTGAAATCCGTCGGCGCGTCCACAAAATTGATCCGCCGTGTCTATTTGTGGCAGATCGCGGGCATCGGCCTGACGGGAACGCTGGCGGGGATTGCCGCCGGAAGTCTTGCGCCGCTGGTTGCGCTGCCTGCCATCCAGAACATTCTCCCTTTTCCCGTCGCCTTGCAATTTACGGCGCAATCTCTTGCCGTGCCGTTTTGCTTCGGTCTTTTGACCACGGGGATTTTTGCGCTCGGGCCGCTCGGGAGCGCCGAACGCACCTCGGCGTTGATATTGTTCCGGCAACAAC
>CBFGSX010000104.1:0-4238 GCA_965651535.1 uncultured Alphaproteobacteria bacterium
ATCGTAAAAATATGAAAGGCAAGGCTGCATGAAACGCAGAGTTTTAACGCGTCTGGTCGGTTTCGATACCGCGCTGACGGTGGTGGCGGTCGACCAGATCACGAAATATCTGATCGTCTCGGACCTGTTCGGCGGGCACGATTCCGGTTTTTTCGCGTGGCTGTTTGAAAAGGCGGATCGCTTTTCCGCCGCGCCGAAAAAGATCACCGAGTTTTTCAATCTGGTGATGGTCTGGAACCCCGGCATCAGCTTCGGTTTTCTCCAGACGGATGCTCAAACCATGCCCTATGTGCTGTCGGCCTTCGCGCTGGCGGTGGCGGCGGGGTTTGCCGTCTGGCTGTGGCGCGGGCCCGATCTGTTCAAGTCCTTTGCCATCGGCCTGATTATCGGCGGGGCGCTGGGCAATGTCTGGGACCGGCTGCGTTTCGGCGCGGTGGCGGATTTTCTGGATTTCCACGCAGGCGGCCTGCATTGGCCGGCGTTTAATGTAGCGGATGCCGCCGTCTCGGTCGGGGTGGTGCTTCTCCTGTGGCGCGAGTTGTTCTATAATAAAGAAATGAAATCGGGGGATTTGGCATGAAAAAGGCTCTGGTGTTTTGCGCTGCGGCGCTGCTGCTTGCGGGATGCGGATCGAAGGTCAAGGAAACGCTGGGCCTCGAGCGCTCCGCGCCGGACGAGTTCGCCGTGATCGAACGCGCGCCTTTGACCTTGCCGCCCAGCTTTGAATTGGTGCCGCCGCAGCTGGGCGCGCCGCGCCCGCAGGAAGCCGCCACGGCGGAAACGGCGCGCGGTCTGGTGCTGGGGTCTGAATCTTCGGCGCCGCGTGCAGCCTCGGGCAGCCGCGCCGAACAAAATCTCCTCAGCCGTGCGGGCGCGTCTTCCGCCGATCCGATGATCCAGCAGAAACTGGCGAACCCGGACGATCTGCCGCCGAAAACTACGGCGGAAAAACTGGGCATCACCAAAGGCAAGGACAAGCCGCTCGATCCCGTCGAGGAGGCCAAGCGCCTGAAGGAACAGGACGTCAAGACCGTCCCGGTCGAAGACGCGCCGAAAAAAGATGCGAAGAAGTAACATTCTCCTGCTGGCGTTGATCGGCATTTTATGCGCCGCTCCCGCGCGCGCCGCCGTTTTTAATCCGGAAACAACGGTGCTGGAAAACGGCATGCAGGTCGTCGTCGTCACCAACCGCCGTGCCCCGGTCGTCACGCAGATGTGGTGGCTGAAGGCGGGCGCGATCAGCGATCCTTACGGGCGCTCGGGCATCGCGCATTTCCTCGAACATCTGTTGTTCAAAGGCACGAAACACACCGCCGAGGGCGAGTATTCGAAAACCATCGCCCGTCTGGGCGGGCGCGAAAACGCGCTGACCTCGCAGGATTACACCGCCTATTACGCAACGATCGGACGCGCGCATCTTGAAACGGCGATGCGGCTCGAGGCCGACCGCATCGCGAACTGGAAAATCGACGACGACCAGATCGCCACCGAGCGCGATGTCGTCCTCAAGGAACGCGAACAGCGCATCGAGGACGATCCCGTCAGCGCGTTTTTCGAAGAGGTCAACGGCGTTTTATATGAGGGGCATCCTTATGAGCGTCCGGTAATCGGTTTCCGGCACGAGATCGCGGCACTTGACCGCCAAGCCGCCGAGGATTTTTTCAACCGCCATTACGCGCCGAATAATATCGTGCTGATCATTAGCGGCGACGTATCGCTGGCCGAGATTATGCCGCTTTTGAAGAAATATTACGAACCCATCCCCGCTCGCCGCGTCGATGCGCGCCTGTCGCCGCCCGTTTTGCGCGCGCCGGAAAAGCGCCGCGTTGAAAAATCCTCGCCGCTGGTGAAACAGGCGATCTGGTCGGCGCATTTCCTGACCGAGGCCGCGCGTCCTGAAAATGTCGCCGCTTCGGATGCGCTGACCGTCTATACCAAAATCTTGGGCGACGGGCGGACGGGCCGACTCTATCGCCGCTTGGTGGTCAAGGAAAAACTGGCGACGAGCGCCTATATTGCCTATAACCCGATCAGCTTCGGCCCGGCGCGTCTGACTGTTGCGGTATCGCCCAAGCCCGGCGCGGATGTCGCGCGCATCGAGGCTGTCGTTGCCGAAGAGATTGAAAAAATCGCCGCCCGCGACATTCCCGACGACGAGCTGGAAAATGCGCGCAAGGCGCTCGAGATCGCTGCGGCCTATGCGCGCGATTCCGTCACCGGCCCGGCCATGGCGCTGGGCCGCGCGCTGGTGTCCGATCTGGATATCGCGTCGGTGGAAAATTGGCCCGTGCGCATCCGCGCCGTCTCCCGCGACGATGTGAAGCGCGCCGCCGCATGGGTCGCGTCCGAATATCCGCGCGGCGTGATTGCCGTCCTGACGCCGGAGAAGGTAAAATGAAAACACTGAATCCCCGACCGAAGCGGAGGGGTCTCCCTTGTTTCAGGGAGATCCCTCGACTGCGCTCGGGAATCCTGATTTTTATTTTGTGTATCTGGGTGTTTCCGCTTCAAGCCAAGCCTTACTTGGATATAGCCGAAATGAAAACGCCGTCGGGGCTGGTATTCTGGGCGGTGAAGGACGATACCGTTCCGGTGATCGCGCTGAAACTCTCGCTCAAGGGCGGCGCGCAATTCGACCCCGAAGGCAAGGAGGGGTTGGGCAATTTGTTGACGGCCCTGTTCGACGAAGGCGCGGGCGAGCGCAACGCCGAAGCGTTTCAGGACGCCTTGGACGTTTACGGCGTTCATATGGGTTTCGACATCGGGCGCGACGCGTTTTACGGTTCGGTGAAAACCACCGTGACCTATCGGGAGTTGGCGTTCTCGCTGTTCGACGATGCGCTCAACCGCCCGCATCTTGAAAAATCCGCCGTCGAACGGATGCGCCAGGCCGTGTTGACCCGCCTGCGTTATCAGGAAATGGACCCCGGCTATCAGGCGCAGAAAAAACTTTTCGAGACGGTTTTCGCGGACGATGTCTATGCGCGTCCGACTGATGGCACGGCCAAATCCGTCTCGGCGATCACGCGCGACGATCTGGCGGCGCAAAAGGAAAGACTTTTCTGCCGCGACCATTTGAAAATCGCCGTGGTCGGCGCCTTTGATGCGGCGCAGATCGCCGCCGCCGTGGATCGCGTGTTCGGCGCATGGCCGAAATGCCAGACCGCCTTGCCGCCCGCCGTTTCTGCGCTGAAAGAAGCGGGCGAAACGGCGCGCGAAACATGGAACGGCGCGCAGGACACGGTGCTGATGGTGCAGCCGGGGCTGGCGCGGCAGGACAAGGATTGGTGGGCGGCGCGCATTCTGGATTACGCTTTGGGCGCGGGGCAATTCTCGGCGCGGCTGATGGACGAGATCCGCGTCAAGCGCGGCCTGACTTACGGCATCGGCACGTCGCTGTCGCCCTATGCGCGCGCGCCTTTGTGGTTCATCCAAAGCAGCACCGCCCCCGACAAAACGGACAAGATGATTGCCCTGACCAAGGAAATCTGGGCCGATGTCGCCGAAAACGGGCTGACCGGCGATGAAATTTCCGAGGCGAAATCCTGGTTGATCGGCTCGCTGCCGCTGGCGTTGACCTCGACGGACGGCATCGCCTCGGTGGTGCTGCAATTACAAGAGGACGGATTGCCGCGCGACACGCTCGACCGCCGCGCCGCCGAGATCAACGCCGTGACGCCGGACGATATTCGCCGCGTCGCCGCCGAACGCCTGAAACCCGACGCTTTGACGGTTGTGATCGTCGGCCCCCAAAAAATGCAGGAGAAAAAAGGAAAAACGAAATGAGTCGCCTGACCGAATCCCAAGCGTGGAAAAATCTGGGCCAGCATATCCGCGAGTTTCTGGACTTTCATATGCGCGAAAACCGCAATGAAAACCTGTCGGCGGCGGCCTGCGGGATCGAGCTGGATTACAGCCGCAACTGGGCGACGCGCAAGACCGTTTCGCTGTTCAAGGATCTGGCCGATCAACAGGAAGTCTCGACCTGGGCGGCAAAAATGTTCGCGGGCGAGCCGATCAATTTCACCGAAGACCGCGCCGTGCTGCACGTCGCGTTGCGTGCGCCGGAAAACGCCGATTTCCGCGTGAATGGTAAAAACGTGATGCCCGAGATTTTCGCCGTCAAGCGCCGGATGTATGATTTTGCCAAGCGCCTGCGCGAAGGGCAGTGGAAAGGCGAAACGGGCAAATGCATCACCGATATCGTCAATATCGGCATTGGCGGATCGGATTTGGGC
>CBFGSX010000105.1:0-4022 GCA_965651535.1 uncultured Alphaproteobacteria bacterium
TGCAAAATGAGTGGCAATTCTCCGCCTCTCCGAAAAACAAATGCCAGGTGAATTTTTTCGTTCATTTCGAGTTTTCGTCACGCCTGTTGTCAAAAATGATGGATATGTTCTTTGACGTCGCCTTCCGTCGCATGGTGTCGGCATTTGAAGCGCGCGCGAAGGAATTGTATGGATAAATCCTCTCCCTAACTGTAATGCTTGCGAAAGCGAGCATCCATCAGAATCCTCATGGGCCCTCGCTTGCGCAAGGGTTACGGTTAGGGAGCCTTGCCGAAAGCCAGATGGCGGATCATGTCTGGGCCGCCGACATGAACGGGGCGCTCGTATTTGCGGCCCATGCTGACCATGCGGTCATAGATCACAATCGCGCCCGCAATGCCGACATTGACGCAGAACTTCATCGGAATTTTGACGATATGGTCGCAGCGCGCCTGCAATGCGGGCGACAGGCTGCCTTTTTCCGGCCCCAGCACATAGGCGGCCTGTTTCGGATGGCGAAAGCTTGGCAGGTCGACAGCATCCTCTGTCAACTCCACGCCGATCAGCGCGCACCCCTTGGGCAGGATTAGCTCGGCGGGCGTGTTGAACTGATAGACGGGCATTTCTCCGGCGCTGCGGGCGGTGTCGCTTTGTTGCAACTGGTGCATATCGATGGCCGGCTCGATAAAGAAAAAAAAGCTGCCGCCAAAGGCGTGCGTCGTCCGCAGGAGGTTGCCCGCGTTCATAATTTTGCTACTGCTTTCGACGCCGACGGCGAAATAACCTTTCATTACAGCCTCTGGATTCTTGTGGTGAATGGCTTATAATCGGGTTTACACAATTCGCTTCCGGGGGGCAACTATGAAGAATCTCTTTTATACCGTTTTGCTTCTTTCATTTTTGATTGTGGGCACGATCGCCGTATCCCGGGCGCAAAATGAATCGCCGGACAATTCTGGGTCCGCTCCGATGACAAAAGAGGAAACGATTTCGGACATTCAAAAGAAGTTCCAAAGCGCCTATGCCGACAAGCTTTCCTTTGAGGTGACGGAAGATAAACTCCTAGCTTTTGTTCGTATGGCTATTCGTGTAGAAAAAATCAACAGCAAATGGGATATCATGGTGGCCGCCGCCGAAACGGACAAGATGGCTATAGAGTATAATAATTTTGCCATTGAGGAAGTAAATAAGGAGATGGAGAGCATTGAGGGCCTTACTTTTGACGAGTATCAGGCTCTGACACGGCTAACCGTCGAGGATTCGGAATTTAATAAATTTTATCAAATTTACAAACAACTGGTTCAGGAAGGGTATTTCGATACCAAACAACCCGCTAAGGAATCTAAGCCTCCCGCAGGGCCGGTAAATCCCGATAAAGCGCCAGCGCCTCGGGGTTAGCCAACGCCTCGGTATTGGCGACCGTCAGCCCGTTGATCGTATCACGGACGGCGATTTCTGAAATCTTGTTGCTTTTTGTGCGCGGGATATCGGACACTTGAATAATTTTCGATGGGACATGATGCGGGCTTGCGCCGCTGCGCACCTGTTTTTTGATGCGTGCGATTAGATCATCGTCCAGATTCATCCCCGGGCGCAGCACGGTGAACAGGATAACGCGCTCGTCATCGTTCCATTTTTGTCCCACGGCGACGCATTCCACCACTTCATCGAGATGTTCGACTTGCGCGTAAATCTCTGCTGTGCCGATACGCACGCCGCTGGGCTTGAGTGTTGCGTCGGAGCGGCCGTGAATGACAAAGCCGCCGCTTGCTGTTTTTTCAACGAAATCGCCGTGGTGCCAGATGTCGGGAAAGCGCTCGAAATAGGCTTTGCGGTATTTCGCACCGTCGGCATCGTTCCAGAAGGATACCGGCATGCAGGGGAAGGGCCTGGTGCAGACCAGCTCACCTTTTTCACCGATGGCGGCAGGTTTACCGTCGATGGTGTAGACATCGACCGCCAGCCCTAATCCGGCGGTTTGCAATTCGCCGCAATGGACGGGCTTGGTCGGGTCGCCCAGCATAAAGCATGAGATAATATCCGTGCCGCCGGAAATCGATGCCAGATGCAGATCGGATTTGATATGTTCGTAAATATATTCGAATGCTTCGGGAACCAGCACCGAGCCCGTCGAGGTCATGGTACGGATCGTATCCAGTTTATGCGTCGTTTTGGGTGAGATATTCTGTTTGTGCAGAGAGTCGATATATTTTGCACCCGTGCCGAACAAGGTGAATCCTGCCGCGTCGGCATAATCGAACAGAATATCGGGCTTGCCCGCGAAGGGCGATCCATCATACAGGCAAAGAGACGCACCCGACGCCAAAGCTGTCATCTGCCAGTTCCACATCATCCAGCCGCAGGTGGTAAAGTAGAATACGCGGTCGCCGGGCTTGATGTCGCAATGAAGCTGGTGTTCTTTCAAATGCTGGATCAGCGTGCCGCCCGTGCCGTGGACGATGCATTTGGGCTTTCCGGTCGTGCCCGATGAGAACATGATGAAAAGAGGATGATTGAACGGTGCGCGGGTAAAGGAAATTTCCTTGGCGGGGTATTTCTTCAGAATATCTGCATAAGAAATAACACCCTCTCCCTTTGGGAGAGGGTCGGGGTGAGGGTTTTCATAGGAGATAAAAATCACGGATTCAAGCGAAGGTATTTGCGGGATGATTTCGTTCAGCTTGGCGCGGCAGTCGATCCATTTTCCGTTGTAGTAATACCCGTCCACGGCGATCAGGATTTTCGGCTCGATCTGGCCGAAGCGATCCAGCACGCCCTGCACGCCGAAATCGGGCGAGGCCGAAGACCAGACCGCGCCCAAAGATGTCGCCGCCAGCATTGTGATGAGCGTTTCCGGTATATTCGGCATAAAGGCCGCGACGCGATCGCCGACGGTGATATTCTTTTCTTGCAGGAATTGTTGGACGGCGCTGACTTGGGCTTTTACTTCGGCGAAGCTGAGCGCGCGTTTGACTTTATCTTCGCCCCAAAAGTGAAGGACGGTGTCTGTGTCCTTTTGCCCGCCGCCGAGAAGGTTTTCGGCATAATTTAATCGTGATTCGGGAAAGAATTTTGCCCCCGGCATGGCTGAGGCGCTTTCCAGCAGGGTTTTACCCTTGTTGCCCTTGACGTTGCAAAAATCCCATACGGCGTTCCAGAAGGCGGGAATATCGGAAATCGACCACGCATAAAGATCGGACTGTTTCACAAACTCCCGAAAACGCGTGATATTGGCGCGGGCGATCTGTTCGGGCGAGGGGGACCACAGGATGTCGGGCATGGGAAAACCTTATCCGATTGGCGATAAGGAAATCTTAAACCGCTGGGCCAAAAAAGAAACCCCGGTCGCCCGGGGCTTTTTCTTCCATAAAACGTCTGGATGCGCCTTAGGCGATTTTCTTGCGTCCGCGGGGCTTCGCGGGGGCGATTTCCTCGCCGTTCAGCTTCTGGTGCAAAGTCTTGCCGATTTTGAAGAACGGTACAGCTTTCGCTTCGACGTTAACACTATCGCCTGTGCGGGGGTTACGCCCTGTGCGCGGATTGCGCATTTTTACGCCAAAGACACCAAATCCACGTAATTCGACGCGATGCCCGCGGCCCAGCGCATTGCTGATTTCATCGAAGATCGTGGTGACGATCTTGTCGATGTCACGATGGAGGAGGTGGGAGTTCTTTTCGGCGATTTTCTGAATAAGTTCCGATTTCGTCATGTCTGTTATCCTTGCACACCCTAAGAGATAGGTCAATTTGAAGAAAACAAAGGCCGCCGCGAGGCGGCCTTTGCCGGAATTTACTTCTTCTTGGACTTGCTGGCTTCGAGAGCCGCACCCAAGATATCGCCCAACGAGGCACCGCTATCCGACGAACCATATTCGGCAATGGCTGCCTTGTCTTCGTCGATTTCACGAGCCTTGATCGACAAGTTGAGCTTCTTGGAGCCCTTTTCAATACTTGTGATCTTGGCGTCTACTTTCTCGCCGACGGCAAAACGGTCGGGGCGTTGCTCGGCGCGGTCACGCGACAGGTCGGCTTTCTTGATAAAG
>CBFGSX010000106.1:0-3990 GCA_965651535.1 uncultured Alphaproteobacteria bacterium
CGGGTTAATTATTTTCTTGCGTGACGGGGGACGACTCGCTATAACGGCCTCCTTAACGCGCCCTTGGGGGCGTGGCCGATTCGTCGGCTGCGCGGTCAAGGGTCACCTGTCCAAGACTGCTGGCGGGGAAGAAGCGGATACGTTTCAACCCCTTAAAATTCGCCCGCACAGACGGCACCGTTAGCGTCAGTAGGAAATCCAGGGGCTTAAAGAGCCCCTTGTTCGGAAAAGCGCTCTCTCGTGTTCGGCCTCTCGGGTCATGTCGATCTGGGGCAGGAAAACACCAGAGGAAGGGGAAACCCGACCTCATAACTTAGGAGAGTTGATCTTGAACCGTACAGAAAAGAAAGATGCCATCGCAGGCCTCAATCAAGCGTTTCAAGGCAGCGATCTGGTGATTGTCACCCACAATAACGGACTGAACGCGTCGCAGACGGATGCTCTGCGTCGGGCCACCCGTGCTGCGGGCATCAACGCAAAAGTCGCCAAAAACCGCCTTGCGAAAATCGCGATCAAGGGCACGAAATTCGAAGGCCTCGCCGACCTGCTCACAGGTCCGACGGTTCTTCTGTTCGGCAAAGACTTGATCGAGAGCGCCAAGACGGCGGCGGATTTTGCCAAAGACAATCCCTCTTTTGTTCTCGTGGGCGGCGTCCACGGCACGGAAACGCTGGATACTGCAAAGCTGCAGATGCTGGCCTCCCTGCCGTCGATGGATCAACTGCGCGGCAAGCTGGTCGGCCTGATTCAGGCCCCGGCGGCGCAGCTGGCCCGTCTGGCCCAAGCCTACGCGGATAAAAAATAACCTCGTTGTCAATGAAAACAAATAAATTGGAGAAAACAAAATGGCTGATCTCGCTAAAATCGTAGACGAACTGTCGACTTTGACCGTTCTCGAAGCCGCCGAACTGGCAAAACTGCTCGAAGAGAAATGGGGCGTTTCCGCCGCTGCTCCGGTAGCCGTTGCCGCCGCCGGTGGCGCTGCCGGTGCCCCGGCCAAGGACTCGTTCGACGTGTTCCTGGCCGATGCCGGCGCCAGCAAAATCAACGTCATCAAAGTCGTGCGCGAAGCCACGGGTCTGGGCCTCAAAGAAGCCAAGGATCTGGTCGACGGCGCGCCGAAGATGGTCAAGGAAGCCTTGGGCAAAGACGAAGCCGAAGAGCTCAAGAAGAAGCTGGAAGAAGCCGGCGCCAAAGTCGAACTCAAATAAGGATTTGCGTTTCGATGGCGTTGAACGCTTCGACTTTTTAAATTCAGGCGGTGACCCGGGAAGATCGGGCCACCGCTTTAGCACTTAAAAGATTTTGAACGGATATTTGGGGACGAACCGATCATGAAAACTTCTGCCGCACTTTCTTTCACGGGCCGCAAACGCGTACGCAAGAGCTTCGGGCGCATCGACGAAGTCGCCGAGATGCCGAACTTGATCGAGGTGCAGCGCTCGTCCTATGAAGCGTTCCTCCAAAGCGAGGCACGTCCCGCCGCACGCAGCCTGACCGGGTTGCAGGAAGTGTTCAAGTCGGTTTTCCCGATCCGCGATTACGGCGACCGCGCCGAGCTGGAATTCGTCCAATACGAATTGGAAGAGCCCAAATACGATACCGAGGAATGCCTGTTCCGCGGCATGACCTATTCCGCGCCCTTGCGCGTGACTTTCCGTCTGACGGTGTTCGATATCGACGAGAATACGGGTCTGCGTTCGATCCGCGACATCAAGGAACAAGACGTTTACATGGTCGATATGCCGCTCATGACCGATAACGGCACGTTCATTGTCAACGGCACCGAGCGCGTCATCGTTTCCCAGATGCACCGCAGCCCCGGCGTGTTCTTCGACCACGACGAAGGCAAGACCCATTCTTCGGGCAAATATTTGTTCTCGTCGCGCGTGATTCCGTATCGCGGCTCGTGGCTGGATTTCGAATTCGATCCCAAAGATATGATGTCGGTGCGCATCGATCGCCGCCGCAAGCTGCCGGTGACGACCTTCCTTTACGCTCTGCCTTCGCCGGAAAGCGAGAAATATCTGGCCTCGCTCAAGCCGGGCCAGACGCCCGACGTGTCCAAGATCACGGGTATGACGCGCCAGGAAATCTTGAGCACTTTTTACAACACGGTTTCTTTTGAGCGCACGAACAAGGGTTGGAAAACGCCCTATGTCGCCGACAAGATGAAAGGCGTCAAGCTGCTTTCCGATCTGATCGACGCGCGCACGGGCAAAGTTGTGGCCGAATTCGGTGCGAAGCTGACCGCCCGTCAGGCCAAGCAACTGGCCGAGCAGGGACTTGAGGAATTTTTGGTGCAGGACGAAGACCTGATCGGCAAATACGCCGCCGTGGATATGCTCGACAATAAATCGGGCGAGGTCATTTTGGAATCCGGCGAGGAAATCACCGCCGAGGCGCTCCAGCAAATCAACGCCGCCGGCATCGATGCCGTGCCGACGCTGGATATCGACCATGTCAATGTCGGCGCGTATCTGCGCAACACGCTGGTCGCCGACAAGAACCGCAACCGCGACGAGGCGCTGATCGACATTTATCGCATCATGCGCCCGGGCGAGCCGCCGACGGTCGAAGCCGCCGACGCGCTGTTCCACAGCCTGTTTTTTGATCCCAGCCGCTATGACCTGTCGCCGGTGGGCCGCGTCAAGATGAATGCGCGCCTGAATTTCGAATTTGACGACACGCAACGCGTGCTGACGAAACAGGATGTTCTGGCGATCCTCAAAGTCCTGATCGACTTGAAAGACGGCCGCGGTCAGGTGGACGACATCGACCACCTGGGCAACCGCCGCGTGCGTTCGGTCGGGGAATTGATGGAAAACCAGTTCCGCGTCGGTTTGCTGCGCATGGAGCGCGCGATCCGCGAGCGCATGGGTTCGGTCGATATCGAAACCGTCATGCCGAACGACCTGATCAACGCGAAACCGGCCGCCGCCGCGGTGAAAGAATTTTTCACCTCGAGCCAGCTTTCGCAATTCATGGACCAGACCAACCCGCTCTCCGAAGTGACGCACAAGCGCCGTATGTCGGCGCTGGGGCCGGGCGGTCTGACGCGCGAGCGCGCCGGATTCGAAGTCCGCGACGTTCACACGACCCATTATGGCCGTATCTGCCCGATTGAAACGCCGGAAGGCCCGAATATCGGTCTGATCAACTCGCTGGCCACCTATGCCCGCGTCAACAAATACGGCTTCATCGAAACGCCGTATCGCAAAGTCGTGAACGGCAAGGTCACCGACGAAGTCGTGTATCTGTCCGCGATGGAAGAGTGGAAATACATCATCGCCCAGTCGAACGCACCGACGAGCGACAAAGGCGTCTTCACCGAGGAAATGGTTGCTTGCCGCGCTTCGGGCGATTTCATGATGGCCACGCCGGATCAGATTCAGTTCATCGACGTGTCGCCGAAACAGATCGTTTCCGTCGCCGCCGCGCTCATTCCGTTCCTTGAGAATGACGACGCGAACCGCGCGCTGATGGGTTCGAACATGATGCGTCAGGCCGTGCCATTGATCCAGACGGACGCGCCGATGGTCGGCACCGGCATGGAGGCCACGGTCGCCATCGACAGCGGTGCGGCGATCCGCGCCACGCGCGACGGCACGGTCGACCAGGTTGACGCCAAGCGTATCGTCGTTCGCGCCACGGGCGTGCGCGACATTCGCGAGCCGATCGTCGATATCTACAAGTTGCGCAAGTTCTCGCGCACCAACCAGAACACCTGCATCAACCAGCGTCCGCTGGTCGCCGTGGGCGATGTCGTGAAAAAAGGCGATATCATCGCCGACGGCCCCTCGACGGATTTGGGTGAACTGGCGCTGGGCCGCAACGTGCTGTGCGCGTTCATGCCGTGGAACGGTTACAACTTCGAGGACTCGATCCTGCTCTCCGAGCGCATCGTCCGCGACGACATCTTCACCTCGATCCACATCGAGGAATTCGAAGTCATGGCCCGCGATACCAAGCTGGGTCAGGAAGAGATCA
>CBFGSX010000107.1:0-3969 GCA_965651535.1 uncultured Alphaproteobacteria bacterium
CTCCATTCCACCATAAAAAAGGGTTAATTTCAAGAACTATTACGTTATGGTAACTGGTGGAGTTTATCCCCGCGAAGGCGGGAACGGAAAATGACGGTTTTGAAGAAAGGGAGACCCCTCGGCGTGGCTCGGGGATTCAAACGTTCAATAAAAAATCGGGAGGCGCCCCCCGGCAGCCCCCCGATCGTTCAACCCAGTCAATCCTCTGGGAATTTGGGACGGTAATCTCTTAGACGAGCGCAGGCTCGAGCGGATAGGAACGCGCCAGCGGGCCGCGTTCGCGCTTGGGGTGGCGAAACTCGCCCGTGCCGAGGATAATCGGCAATTTGCCGCGGTTCAGAGCATCGACATACGGATCGACGATCTCGGCCTTGTTCTCTTGGATCGGTTCCATCCTCTTGTTCCCCGTCATCTCTGGCCCCCGTTGTTCCGGTTTGAGGGACTCGGTTCATTTTTACCCGATTTCCCTTAATCTAGGTTTAAGATACCATAATCATAGGTTAATTTCAAGCACATTTTTCTAAAAATTTGTTAAAATTTTATCCGGATTAAGGGGGCCGCGCCCCGTGACGCTTATTTTGCCTTGAGGATGTCGCGGATTTCCTCGAGCAGCTTTTCCTGACGGGGCGGGGCGGAGGGCTTTTTCTCTTCCTCGCGCTTGAGGCGGTTGATCTGCTTGACGAGGATGAAAATGGCAAAAGCCACGATGGTGAATTGGACGACGGCGTTGACGAACAGCCCGTAGCCGATCGCGGTGGCCCCGGCGTCGCGCGCCGCTTGCAGCGTCTTGAAATCCGTCTCCACGCCGTCCGGTCGCCAGATGACGAGGAACAGATTGCTGAAATCGACGCGGCCCGTCAGCAATCCGACGACCGGCATGATCATGTTGTCCACCAGCGAGCTGACGATCTTGCCGAACGCGCCGCCGATCACGACGCCGACGGCCAGATCGATCACATTGCCCTTGATGGCAAAAGATTTGAATTCGTTCAGAAAGCCCGTCGAGGCGGATTTGATATTTTTGATCATGGCAATTTCTCCTGCTAGGGCCGAAACTAGCCGAAGCGGCGCGCGCGGAAAAGCCGGAAAATCGCCCGATCCCCTCTGGTCAGGGGCGCGTTTACGCATTAGGTTAAGACCATGAACGCTTATCTGGATATCATCATTTTCGCGGTGATCGCGGTTTTGCTTTTGTGGCGATTGCGCGCAGCCTTCGGCGAACGTGACGAGAACGACCCGCCACCTTTCAGCATCCAGTTCCGTGTCGAAACCGTTCCGGCCGAGGAATTGCACAAGATTCAGGGCACCCCCCAAACAGAGACCATGACCGTTGAAAACTGGCGCAACCGGCTGCCCGATTTCGAGCTGGTCGAAACGGCGACGGCGCATCATCAGCTCGCGCCGTTTTTCGCCGCCGATCCGCATTTCCGCCCCGAGGATTTCCTTGCCAAGGCGCGCAAGGCTTTCGTGCTGGTGGTCGAGGCCTTTGCCAAAGGCGACAAGAAATTTCTGGAGTTCATGCTCTCGCCCGCGCTTTTTGCCGCTTTCGAGAACGAAATCGATCGCCGCACCGCCGACGGCGAGGAATACAAGAAACAGATTCACGCCATCAAGAAAGCTGTTATCAGCAAAGCGGCGCTGGACGGCACGGTGGCCAGCATCACCGTCGATTTCATCGCCGAGCAAAGCGTGACGCACAAACGTGCCGACGGATCAAGCGCCTCCGGAGCGGATCGCGGGCGCGAGACGACACAGGATCGCTGGGTGTTCCAGCGCGATTTGAAATCCGACAATCCGGCGTGGAAATTGATCGCGACCGAAGATCTGGATGGGTAGTCTCGTCATTGCGGCGCATGCCGCAATCCTTGCGCTGAACAACGAATGATTTTATCCAAGGATGGCGGGTCAAGCCCGCCATGACGTATTTCTTACCAACCCTTGTCATACCCTTTGGGCGGTTTGAAAACGAACAAACGCGGATCGAGCGTGACATTGCGCTGCACCTCGTCCAGCGTCACCTCGGTGATCGCGCCGTCTGCCGTCGTCACCCGCCATTTCAGGAACTGCAAAGGCTGGGTATTGAACAACAGGCGCAAATCCCCCGCCTCGGGGTTGTCCTTGCGCACCAGCGTCACGACGGCAAGATTTTCTTCGGGATAGCGTATGTCGATGACACGCACATCGCCCGACAGGCGCACTTTTTTGCTGAGGAAGAAATCCGCCAGCGTCGATCCGATCGGCGCGTTGGAATAATTCTTGAGCGTGTCGTCCCAGTAATGCATCAGCAGCCCGTCGGCAACGATATAATCCTTGACGGGATCGCTGTATTCAAAGCGCAACCGTCCGGGGCGGCGCAAATAGAAATTGCCATCCGTCACCGTACCGTCGTTATTGGCCTGGGTGAATTTGGCCTTGAGCGTGCTCAGCGCGTTGAAATAATTTTCGATGCGCGTAACCAATTCTGCGTCCGCAGAGCTGAGCGCATAGGCCGGTGCGGGGGCGAAAAACAGCATCAGGGCAAAAAAGGCGGCGCGGAAAATCATCATCATGTCCTGAAACGTCAAAAGGCGGGAGTTACCCCCCAGACTAATCCATTCCCGGGCGAAGTCGAGAGGCAGAGTTACAGAGCCGTCACCCTCCGGCGTGTCCGGAGGGTCTTAAGAGATGCTCCGCATAAAGCGGAGCATGACAAAAAAGAAGCTAACGTCTCCCGCCGCCGACAAGAACTTCGCGCTTGCCGACATGGTTGGCGGGGCTGATCACGCCTTCTTTTTCCATCTGCTCGATGATGGTGGCGGCGCGGTTGTAACCGATTTTCAAATGGCGCTGGATGAACGAGGTCGAGGCCTTGCCCTCGCTGGCGACGATGGCGACCGCCTTGTCGTACAGCTCGTCGCCACCCGTCTCGAAGCCGCCGAACAAGCCTTCTTCTTCCTCATCGCGCGTGACCTCGTCGATATAATCCGGCTCGCCTTGGGATTTAAGGTGCTTGACGACTTTTTCGACGTCGGTGTCGGAGACAAACGGCCCATGCACGCGGGTGATGCGCCCGCCGCCCGCCATGTAAAGCAGATCGCCGCGGCCCAGCAGGTTTTCCGCGCCGCCATCGCCCAAGATGGTGCGGCTGTCGATGCGCGACGTGACCTGATAGGAAATGCGGCTGGGGAAATTCGCCTTGATCGTGCCGGTGATAACATCGACCGAGGGGCGCTGCGTCGCCATGATAAGATGAATGCCCGCCGCGCGCGCCATCTGCGCCAGGCGTTGAATCGCGGCCTCGACATCCTTGCCCGCCACCAGCATCAAATCGGCGAATTCATCGACGACCACGACGATCTGCGGCAATTCTTTCAGTTCCAGCGTTTGATCCTCGAAGACCGGTTTGCCCGTTTCGGGATCGAAGCCCGTCTGCACGCGGCGCGTGATGATCTCGTCATTGTCGCGCGCGTCGCGGATGCGCTCGTTATAACCGTCGATATTGCGCACGCCCAAGCGCGACATGGCGCGGTAGCGGTCTTCCATCTCGCGCACGGCCCATTTCAGCGCCACAACGGCTTTTTTCGGCTCGGTGACGACGGGAGTCAAAAGATGTGGAATGTCCTCATAGACCGATAATTCCAGCATTTTCGGATCGATCATGATCAGGCGGCATTCGGCGGGCGTGAAGCGGTAGAGCAAAGACAAAATCATCGCGTTGACGCCGACGGATTTACCCGATCCGGTCGTCCCCGCAATCAAAAGATGTGGCATTTTCGCCAGATCGGCGATGATCGGTGCGCCCGATATTTCCTTGCCCAGCACGATGGGCAGCTTGCCTTTGTTCTGTTCGAATTCTTCGGATTCCAGAAGTTCGCGCAAAAACACCATCTCGCGACTCTTGTTCGGCAGCTCGATGCCGATGGCGTTGCGTGCGCCGGCCGAAGCCGCCCCCCGCGCCCGCGCCTTCATGTCGGACATTCGTGCGGCGAT
>CBFGSX010000108.1:0-3928 GCA_965651535.1 uncultured Alphaproteobacteria bacterium
GCCAATTGGCCGTGGATGTAACGGTCGGCCTCGAGCGCGGCCATGCAGCCCGTGCCCGCAGCGGTGACCGCTTGACGATAGACTTTGTCTTTGACGTCGCCGGCGGCGAACACGCCCGGCACGTTGGTCTGCGTCGAGTCCGGCTTGGTCAGGATGTAGCCGCCTTCGTCCATGTCGATCTGTCCGGCGAAGAGCTTGGTCGCCGGGTCGTGGCCGATGGCGACGAATACGCCATCCACGGGCAGCACGGTCATGATGTCGCTCTTGAGGTTCTTGATCTTGATTCCGGTGACGCCGGGCGGGCCGTCGCCGCCTTGTTTGTTGCCCAAAATCTCCTCGACGACGCTGTCCCAGACCACGGTGACTTTGGGATTCTTGAACAGGCGATCCTGCGCGATCTTCTCGGCGCGCAATTCATTGCGGCGGTGGATCAGCGTCACCTTGGAGGCAAAATTCGTCAGGAACAAAGCCTCCTCGACCGCCGAGTTGCCGCCGCCGACAACCGCGACTTCCTTGCCGCGATAGAAAAACCCGTCGCAAGTCGCGCAGGCCGAAACGCCCATGCCGCGGAAGGTTTCCTCGGAGGGCAGGCCCATCCAGCGCGCGCTCGCGCCCGTGCAGATAATGACCGTGTCCGCCGTCACCTCGAGCCCGCCATCCGTCCACGCTTTGAGAGGGTTGGCGGAGAAATCGACCTTGTTGACGGTGTCGGTGACGATCTCGGTGCCGACATGCTTGGCCTGGGCCTGCATCTGTTCCATCAGCCACGGACCTTGGATGACATCCGCGAAGCCGGGATAGTTCTCGACATCGGTGGTAATCATGAGTTGTCCGCCCGGCTGGTGGCCCGCGATCATCAAAGGCTTGAGATTGGCGCGTGCGGCATAGATGGCGGCGGTGTAGCCTGCCGGGCCGGAGCCGATGATAAGGACAGAAGTGTGGCGGGTGGTGGTCATGGCGAATCCTTTGCAAAGAGCCTTTAAACTTAGAGTTTCTGCGTGATTTGACCAGAGAAAATTGGGAACAATAAACCTAAAATTGTAACATTCTTGCTCTTGTGTTTTGGGCGCAGTCATATAGTTTCGGGGAGGCCCGAAGCGGCTCTGTGATTCCTTTTAGAGGACCTTGGGAGAAAATGCGCAAATTCAAGCTGGACAAGATCGACCGCCAAATCCTTTCCGACCTTCAGGACGAGGGCCGCATGAGCAACGTCGATCTGGCCAAGCGCGTTGGCATCTCGGCGCCGCCTTGCCTGCGCCGCGTCAAGGCACTGGAACAGGCCAAGGTCATTCGCGGTTATCACGCCGATATCGATCCGGGCGTCGTGGAATACCATTTGGTCGTCTATGCCCATGTCGGCCTCGAGAAACACGCCGATGACGATCTGCGCGCCTTTACCGCGCTGGTGGACACGTGGCCGATGGTACGCGAGGCTTATATGATGGCGGGCGACACGGATTATATGCTCAAGATCGTCGCCAAGGATTGGGATCACTATCAGGAGTTCTTCTCGAACGTGCTGACCAAGGCACCCAACGTCGTTCATGTCAAATCCAACATGACCATTCGCTGCGTCAAGAACAAGCCGGGCATCCCGATTGCCCTCGAGGAATCGGCTTCGGAATAACCAACAGGCTGATTTTTATATAGTTTATCCTGTTTTCCCGCTTTTTCCTTGACATAAGTTTTATTTTTCGCCATTCTTCCCGTCCTTATTCAGGAGGCTTGGAAAATGACGCAACTTCCCCCGTATATCATGTATTTCGACCATCGGCATACGAAGGTCCATTCGATTCAATTCTTTGATCGTCAAGGCCGCCGCCAAGGTCCTTATCGCGAGTATTACGCGCATCCGAAAAAAGCGCGCGGCCCCCTGATGAAGGAAGAATTTTATAAAGATCATCTTCGGCACGGACCTTCCCGCGAGTGGGATAACAAAAGCCGTATCGTCCGGGATTTCAAGTATAACAAAGGCAATTTTCTGGGCGGAAAGCTGTTCAAATACGACGAAAAAGGCCGGCAGCTGACCAAGGATGTCCAGCCGAAAAAGCCTGCCGTCGAACAGCACAGGCAAAACGGTCAGATGGCTGTCCAGACGCCCTCTTTCACGGCGCCGTCCAATCAAAACGGGCAGAAGCTGGAAACACCCAAGATATAAACAATGAGAGATTATCTCCTCTTCTCTGGGTCCTTCGGGCTTGACCCGAAGGTCCATACTTCATGCGCTATGGACCTTCGCCCCAGTAAAAGAGAGAGTGAGACACTCCTCCCTTGAGCCTCTGTCCCGAAAGGGGCTATAAGAATGACGCAGGCGGGCGTAGTTCAGCGGTAGAACGTCAGCTTCCCAAGCTGAATGTCGAGGGTTCGATCCCCTTCGCTCGCTCCAATTTCATTTGGCCCCCGTTTCATGACAGAAAAAAAAGAACGCATCGCCAAGATTATCGCCGCCGCGGGGCTTTGCTCGCGCCGCGATGCCGAGCGCTGGATCGAGGCGGGGCGGGTTTCGGTGAACGGCAAGACATTGACCACACCGGCCTTTACCGTCTCGAATGAGGATAAAATTACCGTCGATGGAAGGCCATTATCTCGCAAACGCCCGGTGCAGTTGTGGCTGTATCACAAGCCTGCGGGGCTGGTGACGACGGCTAAAGACCCCGAGGGACGCGAAACGGTGTTCGACCATCTCCCGCGCAGCATTGGCCGCGTGTTGAGCGTGGGCCGCCTTGATATGAATTCCGAAGGGCTGTTATTGCTGACGAATGACGGCGGCTTATCGCGGCTTCTTGAGCTGCCCGCCACGGGCTTGCCGCGCCAATACCGCGTGCGCGTTTTCGGTGCGGTCGATGACGACGCCTTGCGTCAGCTGGAAAAAGGCGTGACGGTGGACGGCGTGCGTTATCGCGGCATGGAAGTCGTGCGCGAGGAGGGCGATGCTTTTGCGCGCAATCAATGGCTGCGCGTGACGCTGCACGAGGGCAAGAACCGCGAGATCCGCCGCGTGATGGAAAGCCTGGGGCTTCAGGTCAACCGCCTGATCCGCACCGCTTACGGGCCGTTTGAGCTGGGCGGCCTGCCCAAGGGCAAGATCACCGAGATCAAGAACAGGCAACTTGATGGATTTTTGAAAGAAGTAGGGTTTATTTCCCCTCACCCCGACAATAACCTCTCCCCTCGCGGGAGAGGTCGTGAGCGCAAAGCGCGAACGGGAGAGGGGGCTTGATGCGAATCGTTTCAGGGGAATTTCGCGGGCGGAAAATCATCGTGCCGGACACGAAAGACACGCGCCCGACCATGGACAAGACGCGGCAGGCAGTATTCAATATTTTGCGCTCGGCGGCATGGGCGCTCAAATCCGACGGCGCGCCGATCTTACACGGTGCGCGGGTCTTGGATGTCTTCGCAGGCTCGGGCGCGATGGGGCTCGAAGCCTTGTCGCAGGGCGCGCAAGGCGCGGTTTTCGTCGAAAGCGGAAAGCTGGCCGTCGAAGCAATCAAGAAGAATATCGCGGCGATGTCTTTGACGGCGCGCGCGCGGGTCATGGAAAAAGACGCGTTGAAGCTGCCGCCCAACGGGGAGGGTGCCTATGATCTGGTTTTCCTCGATCCGCCTTATGACGAGGGGCTGTTATCCGATGCGCTGGATGCTCTGCGCGAGAAGGGTTATATCGGCGCGGAAACGCTGCTGGTGCTTGAGATGCAGAAGAAACACGACGCGCCCCAAGGTGTTACAATCCTCGATGCGCGGCAATACGGCGTGTCGAAGGTGACATTTTGCAAAGTCAAAATGTCATCCCGAGCGTAGTCGAGGGATCTCCATCAGAAACGCAAGGACCCCGCGTCAAGCGCGGGGTTGCGTCATAACCTAAAACTGCACTTTTTCCACGGCGGCGGTGAACTCGGCCCAGGATTTGGCGCGGTCCTTCATCAGG
>CBFGSX010000109.1:0-3661 GCA_965651535.1 uncultured Alphaproteobacteria bacterium
CCCAGATTATATCGACATTATGTGAAGTTATAATGAAGGGCATTGTCGATAATTTTCACCTTTCGTTAATAAAAAACAGGCCCCTTTTCAGGGGTCTGTTCACATTTCAGACAAGCAGGCTTGTTAGCCGTTGTTGATTTTCTCGCCGTGCTGCGAACCGTCGAGACCCGAGTTTTCCTCGGAATCCGACACGCGCAGCCCAAAGACGGCTCCAACCAACTTGATGATCACAAAAGTCGCGATCATGCTGTAACCGGCCACCGCAACGGCGCCCGTCAGGTTGGCGTTGAGCAGCGCATCGCCGCCATTGAGCAAGCCGTCCGCCGCATCCGGGTTGACCGCCTTGGAGGCGAGCAAGCCCGTCACGATGACGCCCAAGGTTCCGCCGACACCGTGGCAGGCAAAGACGTCCAGACTGTCGTCGATCTTGAACTTGCCTTTGACGATACGCGCCGCGAGGTTGCACAGGATACCCGCCAGAACGCCAATCATCAGCGCCGTGGAAAGCGTCACGAAACCGGCTGCCGGCGTCACCGCGACAAGACCCGCGACAATCCCGATACATCCGCCCATGGCGGTCGGTTTGCCGTCCTTGATCTTGTCCAGCAACGTCCAGGCCAAAAAGGCCGCAGCAGCCGAAGCGAAGGTCGTCATAAAGGCATGACCGGCCAGACCGTTCGAGCCCAGCGCCGAACCGGCGTTGAAGCCGAACCAGCCGAACCACAGCAAAGCGGTGCCGAGGACGATATAGCCCGTGTCATAGGCCTTGATGTTGCCGCCGAAGTCGCGGCGCTTGCCGAAGACGATCGCCGCCACAAGCGCGGAATAACCCGCTGTCATGTGAACGACCAGACCGCCCGCGAAGTCGAGCGCGCCTTTTTCAGCGAGCCAGCCGCCCGAACCCCAGACCCAATGGCAGACCGGCGCGTAAACGACGAGGCTCCACAGGATCAGGATGGCGATCCAGGACTTGAACTTGACGCGTTCGGCAAAAGCCCCCGTCATCAGCGCGGGCGTGATGATGGCGAACATCATCTGGAACGCGGCAAAGACGATATAGGGAATCGTCGAGTCGCCGTCGGGTTCCTGTCCGACGCCTTTGAGGAACAGCGCATCCGTGCTGCCGATAAAGCCCTTGACGTCACCGACGAAGGCAAGGCTGAAGCCGACCGTGATCCACAAAATGCCGATCACGCCGATTGTGATCAAATTTTGATAGAGCGTCGAGACGGCGCTTTTACCGCGCACCATCCCGGCATAAAAAAACGCCAGTCCTGGCGTCATCAAAAGCACAAGAGCGGTCGAAACCATGATCCATGCCGTATCGCCGCTATCGACGGCTGCATGGGCGGGCGAGGCCAGCACAAGCAGCGCAAGACACGCGGCCAGTTTTTTAAAGTGGTGTTTCATTGTTGCAGACCTCCTTTGGCCTGCAGTCGTTGGGAGTTCCAAAATAACGTGGAGCCAATCACTTAACAATTTCCTATGATTGCTGCGCCGCGCCAAGGACTATGCAAAGAAATTCGCCGTGCTACACTCGCCCGGTCATGTGGGCCTTTTATGCATTCGCGGCTGCGATTCTCGTTACGGCGATTCCGCTGTTGCAGGAACGCTTCCGCGCCGACGGATTTGCCCTCGCCTTCTGGGTCAAGGTTTTCGTCGTCCTTCTCACTTTGCCTTATGCCGCCTATCTCGGTTTGCCCGTGGAACCGCGATTCTATTTTTGGGTAGCCCTGAGCGCCGTTCTTTACAGCATCTCGGACGTCATCTTTTTCCGCGCCGTGCCAAGGGTCGGATCGGGCGTCGTTACCCGCGTCCTGCCCGCCACCGTCATCATCACGTTTCTACTGTGGTTTGCCGTCGATCCGTCTTTGATCGCGCAATACGCCGCGCAGCCCGCAAAATCCGCCGCCATTATCGGCGTGCTGGCGCTGTTCGTATTCTTTGCCACGCGGGTCAAGAAATGCGCCGTCACATGGGCAGGCGTGCGGATGATCTGGTTCGTGATCTTTGCCGGATGCGTCGGGCCGGTCATCTCGAAGATCGCCATCGGCCAGATGCCCGCCGCCTATGTCGCCGTGCAGGCGTTTTTCATGGCGGTATTTCTGGCCGGTTTTTATGCGTTCAAGCGCCCCATCGGCACGGATGTTTTTTTATGCCGGAACTCCGTCGTCACGGGATTGCTGATCGGCGCCGTCATGGCGCTGGTCAGCGTGCTGAAAGCCAAGGCGCTGCAACTGGCGGAGAACCCCGCCTATGTCACGGTCATTTTCTTCACCGACGCGATCTGGGTGCTGGCGGTTTATAAAATGATCGGCCGAAAAGAAAGCGCCAATGTCTGGGCGGGCCTTGGTATCGTCGCCAGCGCCGCGGCGCTGGTACTGGTGAGAAGCCTTTAGGAAAACCTCGCGCGCCACCAGAGTTTCAAGGACAAAAGCGGATCGGCGGCATCGATATCCGTTTGAAAAAGTTTTTCGATCTTCGAGGCGTCATGCGCGGCAAGATTCAGGCTCAACGCGCACAGCACATCCTCAATGCCGATCCCCTGCTCGTGCGCGTCGACAAGACTGGCCAGATCGTCACGCACCGCCCTCGCATGATCGTACAGTGCTTTCAGAACCGGGTGCGCGTCGGGCGGACGCGCTACCGCATCGCGCCACCATTGATAACGGATGGCGCGCAAGCCTTCCTCGGTGACGACCGACGGAATCCGCGCCAGTTCGAGATTGAACGCATACAGGGCCCACAAGCACGCCCGCGAATCTCGCGACAAAACAAGCGGTATCACGTAACGGGGATAATCCTCCCGGCGCAGTTGCGAAGCGCAATAATCGACGTTTGCATCCATGAAATCCACGCTAGAGGGTTTTCTTCGCGCCCGAAAGAGGTATATATTGGCTATGCTTAAACCTGAAACGCCTTTTATGGGAAAAGTGACGCGCCGCCGTTTCGTCGGCTCCGCCGTCGCCCTGATCGGTGCAACCAGCCTAGGCGCCAAGTTTCCGACCCTTGCCTTTGCACAACAAAAGAGGAATGCCATGACCACGTTGACCCTGCCCCAGCTGCCCTATGCTTTGGATGCGCTTGCCCCGGCCATGTCCGCCGAGACGCTGGAATACCATCATGGCAAACACCACAAAGCCTATGCCGACAAGGGCAACGAGCTGATCGAAAAAGCGGGCTTTACCGGAAAAACCATCGAGGAGATCATCCTCGCCTCGCACGGCAAGGCCGAGCACGCCGGATTGTTCAACAATGTCGCGCAATTCTGGAACCATGTGCATTTTTGGAACTGGATGAAGCCCAATGGCGGCGGCGAAAAACTGCCGGGCCTTTTGGAAGCGCCCGTCAAGTCGGCTTTCGGCGATTTTGCCACTTTCCGCGCGCGCTTTATCGAAGCGGGCATGGGGCAATTCGGTTCGGGCTGGGCGTGGCTGGCCACGGATGCCGAGGGTAATCTGTCGATTTTGAAAACGCCCAACGGCGAAAACCCGCTGCATCACGGCAAGAAAGCCGTTTTGGGCGTCGATGTCTGGGAACATTCCTATTACATCGACTATCGCAACGCGCGCCAGAAATATCTCGAGGCTTTCGTGGATAAATTGGTCAACTGGGATTACGCTGCCGCGCAATACGCCGCCGCGACGGGCAAAAAAGCGGC
>CBFGSX010000110.1:0-3601 GCA_965651535.1 uncultured Alphaproteobacteria bacterium
GCCCCCATCAGCCCGCAGCTCGTCCTCTCTTACATCGCCGAGCGCGTGCTCGAGCTCCCTAAATCCTATTGAGGTTCCGAACACATGCCCGACGTCGGCTTTCGCAAATGGCTGGATCTCGACTACCGCGTCATGGAAGACGGACACGCGGTCGTCGCGATCAACATGAACGAGGACAAGCGCAACCTGCGTGACGTCGCCCACGGTGGCGTCGTCGCATCCCTGATCGACATCGCCATGGGCGTGGTGCAGGCGATGGATCTGTATCGCGAGCACGACCCCGTCGCGGTGGTGGGTTTCGGCGGCTACCCGGGTTTTCCCGCTTTACTGGCGGCGCAGATTTTGAAAATCCCGAATTTCCTGCACGAGCAAAACGCGGTGTTCGGCCGCGCCAATCGTCATTTGGCGCGCTACGCTTACGGCATTGCCCTGTCCTTTGAAAACACGGCGCTGATCGAAAAATCAGACAAGGTGACGCATACGGGCAATCCGGTGCGCCGCGAAGTGGTGGAGCGCGATTACACCTATCATGCACCCGAGGGCGATTTCCATCTTCTGGTGACGGGCGGCAGTCAGGGCAGCCGCATTTTCAACATCGTGCCGCAGGCGGTTGAACTCTTGCCGCCCGCCTTGCGCGCGCGTTTGAAGATCGTGCAGCAATGCCGCGCCGAGGATGTCGGCATGATGGACAATCACTATCACCGTCTGGGCGTGGCGGCGCGGATCGCGCCGTTCTTTACCGACATTCCCGCGCAGCTGGCGGCGGCGCATTTGGTGATCTGTCGCGCAGGCGCCAGCACGGTGGCCGAACTGGCGGTGGCCGGGCGGCCTGCGCTCTTTGTGCCGCTGGCGGCGTCGCTGGACGGCGATCAGGCGCAAAACGCCAAGCAAATGCAGGAAAAAAACGCCGCCTGGGTCATGGCGGAGAAGGACTTTACCCCCGCCGCCCTGTCGGCTAAATTGGTGGAATTCATGCACGATCCTGCCGCGCTGGTCGCGGCGGCGGTGGCGTCCCGATCCTTGGGCCGTCCGGACGCCGCAGACAGGCTGGCGGATCGGGTTATAAACGGGATTGGAAAATAATGCGCGTCTTTCCGAAAAAATTCGGCACGCTTCATTTTGTCGGCATCGGCGGCATCGGCATGTCGGCCATGGCGGAGCTGCTGCACCAGCTGGGCTATGCGGTGCAGGGCTCGGACGCATCGGATGGCGCGAATATCGCGCGGCTGCGCGAACAGGGCATACGCTGCATGATCGGCCATGACGCGCAGAATATCTGCGACGCCGAGGGCCAGACCGTCAGCGGCATCGTCGTGACCGCCGTCGTGCCGCCCGACAATCCCGAGATCGTCGCCGCGCGCGCGAAAAAAATTCCCCTGATCCAGCGTTCGGAATTGCTCGCCGAGGTCATGCGCGTGAAATCCTCCGTCGGCGTCGCGGGCACGCACGGCAAGACGACGACGACCTCGATCGTCGGGCAATTGCTCGAGGCGGGCGGTTTCGATCCGACCATTCTCAATGGCGGCATCATCAACGCCTATGGCACGAATACGCGCATCGGCAAAGGCAAATGGGTCGTCGTCGAAGCGGACGAGGCCTATGGCACGTTCTTGCGTTTGCGCCCGACCATCGCCATCGTCACCAATATCGATCCCGAGCATCTGGATTATTACGAAACCTTCGACAATGTGCGCGCGGCGTTCCGGCATTTCGTCGATGCGACGCCGTTTTACGGCTGCGCGGTGTTGTGTCTCGACCATCCCGAGGTGCAAAAGCTGGCGGGCCAGATCACCGACCGCCGCGTCATCACATACGGCACGAACCGTCAGGCGGAATTGCGCGCCAAGAATATCCGCCTCACGCCGCAGGGGGGGTATTTCGATCTGCGCATCAACGGGGATTTGTCGCCCGAGAAGCGCACGATCCGCAACATCCACATTCCTGTGCCGGGCCAGCACAATATCTTGAACGCGCTGGCGGGGATCGCGGTGGCGCTGCAAATGGGGATGGATGACGACACGATTGTCCAGACATTGGCGAAATTCTCGGGCGTTAAGCGCCGCTTTACTAAAACGGGCGAGACGGACGGCGTGACGATCATCGACGATTACGCGCATCACCCGGTCGAGGTTTCAACGGTTCTCAGGGCGGCGCGCGGCGTCGTCGAAAAAGGCGGGCGCGTCATCGCCGTGTTCCAGCCGCACCGCTACAGCCGCGTACATGATCTGTTCGACGATTTCTGCACGGCGTTCAACGACGCGGACGCGGTGCTGGTGGCGGATGTCTACAGCGCGGGCGAGGAGCCGATTGCCGGTTGCGAAAAAGAGGATATCGTCGCAGGGCTGATTCATTCGGGCCACAAGAACGCGGCGATTTTGCGCTCGGAAAACGATCTGGCCGACCGCGTCGCGCATCTGACCCGTTCCGGCGATATCGTGATCTGCATGGGCGCGGGGTCGATTACCAAATGGGCCTATGCCTTGCCGGAACAATTGCAAAAGAAAAAGGCGGCGCGCGCATGACCTTTGCCGAAGCCGAAAAACTCGCCGCCAGATTGCCGGAAGTGCGCGGCCGCATCACGCTGAACGAACCTTTGGCGCAAAGCACGTGGTTTCGCGTCGGCGGCCCGGCAGAGGTGCTGTTCAAGCCCGCCGACGAAGCCGATCTGGCGCATTTCCTGAAGAACACGCCCGAGGACATCCCGCTGACGGTTGTCGGCGTTGCGTCGAATGTGATCGTGCGCGACGGCGGCGTGCCGGGCGTGGTCATCCGTCTGGGCCGCGAATTTGCCGAGATCAAGCGCGACGAAAGCGACAACGCGCTTGTCCATGTCGGCGCGGCCGCTTTGGATTTCAACACCGCGCTGACGGCGCAGAAATACGGCATTGCGGGGCTCGAGTTCCTGTCGGGCATTCCCGGCACGATCGGCGGCGCCTTGCGCATGAATGCGGGCTGCTACGGCAAGGAATTGCGCGACGTTCTGGTCGAGGCTTATGCCTATGACCGCAAGGGCAACCGCCATGTCGCCACGGCGGAAAGCATGAACATGCAATACCGCCATACCGACGCGCCCGAGGACTGGATTTTCGTCGGCTGCAAATTGCGCGGCGTGAAATCGGATGCGGCTTCGGTCAAGGCGCATATGGACGAGATCAAGGCCAAGCGCGAAGCCTCGCAGCCCATCCGCGAAAAAACGGGCGGCTCGACTTTCGCCAATCCCGAGCGCGACAATCCCGGCCAAGGCAGCGCGTGGCAGGCCGTGGACAAGGCGGGTTGCCGCGGATTGACGCTGGGCGGCGCGCAGATCTCGCCGATGCACGCGAATTTCATGATCAATACCGGCAATGCCACGGCGGCGGATTTGGAAAATCTGGGCGAGGCCGTGCGCCAAAAGGTCAAGGAAGAATTGAATATCGATCTGCGCTGGGAGATTAAACGGATTGGTGTGAAGGGATGAAAACGAAAAACCGTCATTCCGCGCGAGGTGAGAGAACGCTTTGTCTGTTCAAAAGAAAAATCGTCATTCCCGCGAAAGCGGGAATCCAGTTTGAACCGCAGGTCTTGTGCCGCTGGACCCCCGTTTTCACGGGGGTGACGGTTT
>CBFGSX010000111.1:0-3529 GCA_965651535.1 uncultured Alphaproteobacteria bacterium
GCGTCGTGTTCGTGAATAACGGCGACGTGGTCGCGGGCAGCGTCGTCGATGCGGGAGCCGTTTCGACCGAGGAGCTGAGCGGCATCACCAGCACAACGCGCGTCGATTATCTGGACGCGGATTTTCTCAGCAATGCCGCGCGGGACGCGCATTATACCGGGGCGTATTTTCTTGACCGGAGCAACTACACTTTTACCGTTTTGGATCCCAACCGCTTGCCGAGCTTTACCGAGGATATTTCCCTGACGCGCGTGGACGAGGACGAGGCATCGCTTTCCGTCGTACGGATTTACAACCGGGTGATCGACGCTACCGCGCCGCAGGACGGACAGGTCTGGCGCTGGAACGCGGGCGGCAGCGTGATCGAGCCGTGGACGCCCGCTTATAGCGGCGACGTGACCGGGCCGATCGAGGATAACGACGTTGTCCGGATACAGGGCCGCGACGTGTTGGCGGATGCGCCGGGCGCGAACCAGCTTCTGGGCTGGAACGGGTCGGCCTGGGCGCCGATGAGCGTCGGCACGACGGGCAGCGCGACGGTGGCGGCCTTTACGGGATTGAATTTTCTGGCGACGGCGCCGGGGATCAACAGCACGGATTGCGCCGCCGGACATATCCCGAAATATGTCGGCGCGGCCTGGGTCTGTGTCGCGGACGGTACGACGGGCGCGCCGATCCTGCCCATTGATGTCGATCCCGCCCCAAGCGATGTGATTATGACGGCGGCATCGGGCGTCGATTCCGTCATTTCCTATTACGGTGGCGGCAATCTTCATCTGGGGGTGCGCGCGGGCCAGACAATCAACGAAACCTCGCCGGAGCCGGATAATACCGTTGTCGATCGCGGGGTTTTCTCGACCTTTATCGGTGCCCAGGCAGGGGCAGGCTGCACTCCGTCGGATAGCGGAAACGGGAATTGTTCCCGCTGCACGGTGATCGGTGCTCAGGCGGCGGCGACACAATCCGGCGGTATGACCTATAGCACGGTTTTGGGTTATCGCGCCCTTTACAGCAATAGCAGCAACGGTTCCACTTCGATTGCGATCGGCGCGCGTGTGGCCGAAAACCACAATGGTCCGTCGCTGTCGGATTCCGATAGCGTCATCATCGGGGTCGAGGCGGCAAGCAACGCCCGAACCTGGATGGGGACGATATTGGGTTATCGCGCGGCGATCAATGCAACCGATTTGCGCAACGCCAATGTCGTGATCGGCACCGAAGCCGGCAGTATTCTGGGCAGCATCGAGCGCAGCACAATTCTGGGCGACCGCGCGGCCTATCAGCTTAGCTCGGGCCATGATAATGTCGTGGCCGGGTACGAGGCCGGGTACGGCCCGGCCTCCGTGACCTATGAGCAAAGCGTTTTTGTCGGATCGGGCGCGGGGCGCAGCATCGCCACCGGCAACCAGCCGAATATCGCGTTGGGCTTCGAGGCCGGGCGCAATTTGACAACCGGAAAGCGCAACCTCTTTATCGGGCATCAAGCAGGTTATAGCGCGGGCAATGACGAGGATAATATCTATATCGGCAAATCCGCCGGGCGTCTAAAGAACTCCAGCGGCGGGCCGCATGACGTCATCATCGGTGCCGAAGCCGGAGAGCTGGGCCAGTTCCACGAGCGCAATGTTCTGATCGGCTATCGCGCGGGACGCCGGATCAATACCGGAAGCATGCATAACGTCATTCTCGGGTATCAGGCCGGGGAGAATATCGGGGCCGGGGCGCTGCGCAATATCCTGATCGGGCGCGAGGCCGGAACCGATTCAACGGCGTCACCGTCCAGTTTTACCGGCGACGATAATATCATTATTGGCATGAGGGCCGGACGGAATGTCCCCGGCGGCCCGGCCCTGACGACAGGGGAAAAAAATATCGTGATCGGGGCGGAATCGGGCGGCAATCTGACGACGGGTTCCGGCAATATCCTGTTGGGGCGCGGATTGGACGTCGCCACTTCGACCACCAATGACTACCTGATTATCGGCAATAACCGCACCGGTGTCGGCAATGTCTTCTATGGCAGTATGATTACGGGCAATATGACGCTCAAGGGCACGCTTGTGGCGGCGTCGGACAGGAGACTGAAGCGCGATATTCGCCCGATTAAAAATGCGATGGACAAGATCATGCGGTTGAACGGCGTGATCTATCGGTGGAAGAAATCCTTCAAGGATGACGGGCGCGATTATTTCGGCCTGATCGCGCAGGATGTCGAGAAAATTGTCCCCGAAGTCGTGTTCCTGACCCGCGAAGGCAACAAGGAGGAACGCTACAGCGTCGCCTATGACGATCTGGTGCCGCTTTTGATCGAAGGGGTCAAGGAACAGGATCGCGAGCTGGAATCGCTCGGGCGCGAATTGTCCGCGCTGCTGAAAAAAGAGGAGAAGAGACGATGACGCGTTTCTTTTCCGCCCGTCCGGTCAGCGATGCGCGCGGCAGCGTGCTGACCGTCGCCGCCGGGGTCGTGCTGGTGGTGGGGGTTTTGTCCTTTTCCACCTATAGCCTGTTGAGCGGCCCGATCCGCTCGGCCTCGGTGATCAGTCTCAAGACCAAAGCCCAAAGCGATATCCAGATCGCGGCGCGCCTGTTGATGAATGCGACGGTTGACAGCGATGCCGACGGCGTGCGCGAACCGGTTGCACCGAATACCGCCCCTTCCAGCAAGCCGACGGGTGGCGGGATTGTTCCGGTGGCGGTCGGCGCGGCGCAGCGCGACCCGTGGGGACAGCCGTATGGCTATTGCGCATGGAATCACGGCTCGGACAATGCGGCGGGCGGCGGTGTGCTGGCCGGAACGTCGGCGGCCTGGGATGCGGCGGTGTTTATTGCGGTCATTTCCGCCGGGCCGGATCGCGTGTTCCAGACGACATGCGCGGATCATCCGGGCTATGTAACGCCGGGCGGCGACGACGTGGTCGAAACCTTTGTCTATAAAATCGCCGAGACCGCCGCCAGCGGCGGTGGTGGATTGTGGGCCCAGGCCGGATCGGATATTTCCTATGCCACGGACAGCGTGCTGGTCGGGAATGTCGCCGCGCCGACGGCGGCGCGTTTTCAGGTGGCGGCCGATGCCGAGATCGGCGGCGATCTGGCGGTGCTGGCGACCAATCTGGCGACGTTCGAGGACGCGCTAAACGTTACCGGTACGTTGACTTCCCCGGCGATTTCAACCTCCGGATCTTTGTCGGTTACGGGGGCGTTGACCATGGATTCTTTGTCCGGTCTGACAGTCGGCTCACCGATTGTCGAAAATTTGAACGCCGATCTTCTCGATGGTCAGCACGGAGCCTATTATCTTGACTGGGGAAATAAATCCGGCACTTTCCCGCCCCAGGTCATGCCGACGATTACCGGCGACGTCTCCTATACGCCCGGCACGAATATCTGGCGCATCGTCCGTGTTGGCGGCCGCGCGGTTTCGGCAACCGTCCCCAGCACCGGGCATATGCTGGTCTGGAACGATGGCGATACGGTTTGGGAGCCGCGCCATCTTGTCGTCGGCGACGATGTGACGTCATCGAGCGGCGTT
>CBFGSX010000112.1:0-3352 GCA_965651535.1 uncultured Alphaproteobacteria bacterium
GCACCAAGACAGTCAACAACAGCAACGCAATGCCGAAGCTGACGGCAAAGCCGTATTCTTCGTGGATGTAATTCCCCATAAAGGACAGAATGTGATAGAGAGGCTTGGTGATGATATAAAGCACGCCGAAATCCACCGCCAATTCGAGCTTGTCGATCCCCAGCTCCTTTTCGTAGCCGTCCAGAATGTCCAGCTTCTTGGCGCCTGCGAAAAAACGCATTTCCGTTTTGGCCGTCTCGTTGGCCTTGACGATCAGCGGTGCAGCGCGCAGATCAACCTGATAGATGTCGGCCTCCTCGTCGCCTTCCTGCCACGCGAAACGCGCATCGAAGCTCTGGTCGGGGCGCGGCAGCAATGCCGTCAGCCAGTATTTCGCCGTCACGCCCAGCCAGCCCTTGACGCTTGAAAACTGGATCATCTCGTCATCGGCCACGTCGCCATAGGATTCTTCGTGCAGCTTGCCATTCAGATAGGCGATCGGGCCGATATGCTGGATGCCGCCGTCGCGATCCTCGAAAGCAATCTTCTCGCCTTTTTGCGGCTTGTGATGGGTTTGTGAAATAAGCGCATACGGATAAAACGTCGCGCTGTTTTCGCTGTTATTGGCGATCTCGTCCGTCACCGTCACGACGTAACGGCGATCGATGGCAATATTGCGGCGATAGGTAATCCCGCGGCCGTTTTCCCATTCCAGCACCACGGGCGTTTCCGGCGTCAACTCGCGGCGGCCTGAAACAACGTGCCACGCCGTATCATGCCCCGGCACGGAAACGGAGGCGTCGGCGGGCATCAGCCCGATCTCGACGAAATTCGACCCTTTTGCATCGCGCGGGCTGAGCAGGCGCACATTCTCGGTCTTCTCGAGCGTTTTGAAATAATCCTTGAGCAGCAGATCGTCGAAGCGCAGCCCCTTGAGCGGCACCGAGCCTGAAACGCGCGGTGTTTCAATCTTGGCGCGCGGAGCGGCATCCAACGCCTCGTCCAGCGTGACGATTTTCGGAGCCGCTTCAACCGGCTTGGCCGCTTCGGTTGTTTGCTGCGCGGCGGCGGCCCGCTCGCGGGCGGTGCGCTCCATGTTCGGCTTGGTAATCAGGAAATAGGAGGCCAGCATCACAAGGGCGGCCGCGACGAAAAAGATCGTCATCCGGCGCTGGTCTTCGGGGCGGGGCGTACGGTTGTGCTGCATGAAGGTCTCGGGTCTTGAACGGTTATTCTTGAAGGTGCTTAGAAAGGGTCAGGCACCGTAAATATCACGGGTGCTGCGCTGGCGAATTTCGGATGACAGGAAGTGAAAACCCCGCAGTCGGCTAGCCGGGTGCTTAGCCGCAAGGGGTTTGAACGACTGATGCCGAAATTCGCCGCGCCCCGACGGGGTTTTGACAAAACAAGCAGCCCAGGTGTCGCCTTCGCTTGAACGTAGCGCTCTGCTATGTCCGGCGCTCGGCTTCTGTGGTCTGGCTTGTTTTGTCAAAACATCACCTCGTGAGATTTACGGCGCCTGACCCTAACAGAATCGGGCACGGGATGATAGCCGGAACCGCCCCAGGGATGGCACGACCCCAGGCGGCGGGCGATCAACCACGCCCCGCGCCACGGCCCGTGTTTCTCAAGCGCCTCGAGCGCATAGGCCGAGCAGGTCGGCTGGAAACGGCAGCGCCCGGTAAAAAGCGGCGACAAGGTGGCCCGATACAGGTGAATCAGGCCGCGAAATAGCCATAAAAACAATTTATTGATTGTTTTCATTGTCTTTGGTCGCTTCCTTCACTTTTCGCATCGCCCAGCGCATATCCTTGACCAGCGAATCAAGATCATGGGTTAAGGCCTGTGGCCGCGCGATAAAAACCATTTTCCCGGTCTCGGGCGCAAAAAGATCGGCCGCCGCGCGCAGGCGGCGGCGAATGCGGTTGCGAACCACCGCCCCGCCCAGCTTTTTAGTCGCGGTAAAGCCGACCCGCGCCGGGGCGGAATCGGGCAGGTAGAAAAACAAAAAAGCGGGTGTAACCCACTTTTTGCCGTTATTCTGGACGTTTAGGAATTCGGCGCGGGGCCGAAGGCTCTGCCAGTTACGCCGAGACACTGAGGCGCTTGCGGCCCTTGGCGCGGCGGCGGGCCAGCACTTTCTGGCCATTGGCGGTGGCCATACGGGCGCGGAAACCATGCGTGCGGGCGCGGCGGACTTTGCTCGGTTGATAGGTACGTTTTGTTGCCATGACTAAAAACTCTGAATTCTCGTAAAAACGGCCCCCCTTCTACGGATTTTACCGACCGAAGTCAACCGAATTCTTCTCTGCGGGCGTATTTCGGACGGGATTCAGCATATTCGGCAGGCCTGGCAGCGTCCCGCCGCCCCGGCCCATAGCGGTCAGATCGGGCATATCCTTGCCGTTAAGCAAGGTTCGGCCATCGGCCAGCAAATCCACCGTTAACACATGGGTATCGTCCGGCTGGCGAATGCCGACCCCTTGCAGCACCATCAGCCCGAACAGGGTCTGGGTGGCGGCGGCGCGATCCTGAGGCGGAATGCCGGGCTGGAACATCTTGGCCTGCGTGTCGCGGAACATCGGATCGAGGCCATGCCAGACCGTGTTAAACTTTGCCACCATGCCGCGTGCGCTGCCTTGTTCGGCCTTGAGCGCGCCCTCGCCCGCCACCGTCACGCCGTTAAGCGCCGACAATGAAAAGTCGCGTATGCCCACGCCCGTCCCCGAACGCGCGAAAAGCGGCTGCAAAGCCCCCGTCGGCAACATCCCCAACCCCAGATGCAGGCTTTCCACCGGCAAATCCACAACGCGGCCCGTCACGGCGAGCGTCTTGGGCAGAAACCCGCCCGCCAGAGTCATCGGCACGGCGCGCCCGTCGAAAGCCTTGATATCGAAATCCAGATCGGCCAAAGCCACATCCTTGAAACGAGCTTTGACGGAAATCTGAACATGGCGCACTTCGTTGAGCGCGGATTTCACCTCGTCGCGCCACTGTACCGTGCGCACCGTGCCGTTCATTCCCGTCAAGGCGTTGCGGTCGAACGACCATGTTCCCTTGAGGTCCTGTCCCGTCAAGGTAACAACCTTTGCAACCGTGCCTGCGGCCGTCACAAGCTCGGATTTCGGCGCCAGCACGATGGTCGCATCCGCCGCGCCCGATCCGGTCGGGTTGTGCAGCGTTACCGTCGACGCCCCGATCCGCCACACCGAGCCGTCCTGTTGCGGCGTGTTGAGCGGCGGATAGGCGATCACCCAATCCGCGCCCTTTTGCGTGACGGTCGGCGTTGCTCCATCGGCCACCGCGGCAGGCAGGCCGCCGGAAAGCTTTTTCTGCAACGCTTCGGGTGTCATCCCGGCCATGGCCGGAAAAG
>CBFGSX010000113.1:0-3255 GCA_965651535.1 uncultured Alphaproteobacteria bacterium
ACGATGTTCACATGCGCGTCGATGCCGTTCTTTTTGTAAAGCTCGGCGGTGCGTTTATCGGCGATGAATTGCGTATCGAATCCGCGTGCGCGCAACGCCTCGCCCAGCGCCAGCGCCGGAAAAACATGCCCGCCCGTGCCGCCCGCCACAAGGAAAATCGTTTGCGCCATCATCTGCCCCTCTTGAGGACTTCCTGCCGCGTCAGGCACAGCACGATGCCCATCGCAAACCCGATCGCCAGCAGCGACGAGCCGCCATAGGAAACAAAGGGCAGCGTCATGCCTTTGGCCGGCAACAGGCGCAAACTGGAACCCATATGCACCAGCGCCTGCACGCCGATTTGGGTCAGCAACCCCGACACCGCCAGCAGCGCGAACAGATTGTCGCATTCCCGAATGCGGCGCATCCCGCGCAGCACCAGCCCCGCATAAAGCGCCACCAGCACCAGCGTCAGCACAAGGCCGAACTCTTCTCCCGAAACGGCGAAGATGAAATCCGCATGCGCATCGGGCAGCACGCGCTTGATCTGGCCCTGGCCGGGGCCGGTGCCGAAAAATCCGCCGCTTTGAAACGCCTCGATGGAACGGTCGACCTGATACGTGTCGCCCGCCCGTGGATCGAGGAAACGGTCGATGCGGCTGGTCACGTGCGGGAACATCATATAGGCGGCGAAAAATCCGCCAATCGCCAGCACCACCAGCACCGCCACCACCGACAGCGCCAGCCCCGCCATGAAAAGCTGCGCCGCCCAGACCGCCGTCACCACCGCGGTCATGCCCAGATCGGGCTGCGCCATCAGCAATCCTGCGATCAGCACATAAAGCGCGACCGAGGCGTAATAACCCGGAAAGGAAAAATCGCGGTGCTGGCTGGCGAAAAGCCACGCAGCGACGACGGCGAAGCTGGGCTTGATAAATTCCGAAGGCTGGATCGACTGGCCCGCGATGCTGATCCAGCGGCGCGCGCCGTTGAATTCGCTGCCCACCAGCGGCACGAGAAACAACAGCACCAGCGACGCAAGGAACACGACGCTGGCGACGCGGCGCGCCGTCTTCGGCTGCAACACCGACAAGCCGACCATGATCGCGATGGCAGGCACAAGATAAAACGCATGGCGCGCCATGAAATAAAAGGACGGCGCACCGTGCCGCGCGGCGATGGCGGGGCTGCTGGCGGCCACCAGCACCGCGCCGAACAGGATCAACAGCGCGACAATCCCGAGCAGCCAGCGATCCACCGACCACCACCAGCGGCCCAGCAGGGATTCATCCGTGCGCGAGATGAAAAAGCTCATGCCGCCACCTGCGCCAGTAAATCACCGACCAGCGCGGTGAAATGATCGCCGCGTTCCTCGAAGTTTTTATACTGGTCAAAGGATGCGCAGGCGGGTGACAGTAAAATCACAGCCTGTTTGTCGTCCTTTTGCGCGGCTTTGAACGCTTCGCCGATGGCGTGCGCCATGTCGCCGCAACGCGTATAAGGCAAATGCCCGTCGAGTTTCGCGGCGAAACGCTTCTCGGCCTCGCCGATCAAAAACGCATGGCGGATTTTGGGATAGAATATCTCCAACCCGTCAATGCCGTCGGTTTTCGGCAGCCCGCCCGCAATCCAATAGATATTGTCAAAGCTGGACAGCGCATGCGCCGTCGCATCGGCATTCGTCGCCTTGCTGTCATTGACAAAGGCAATATGCCGCCATTGCGCGACTTTTTTCTGGCGGTGCGGCAGGCCTTCGAAGGTGAAAAGACCCGCGACAATCTTATCCGCCGTTAGCCCCGCCGCGCGGCAGGCGGCAAAGGCCGCCGCCATGTTCTCGAAATTATGCGCGCCCTTGAGGAATTCATGCGCCGCCAGATCGGCGATCTGCGTCTCGCCGTCGAATAACAAACCGCCCTGAACGTGAATATCCGCCTTTTTGCGCGTCGACAGCGTCACGATGCAATGCGCGGGCGCGGACGCCATGTCGTCGGCGATGTTCTGGGTTGCGGGCATATCCACGCCGATGATCGTCGTCTGTTGCGGACGGTCGGCGCGCAGGCGCGTGATGCGTTTCTTGGCCGCGGCGTAATCGTCGAAATCGGGATGCCAGTCGAGATGATCCGGCGTCAGGTTCAAGATTACCGCGATGTCGCACACCCCGTCCGCCGTAATCGCCAGCTGATAGGACGACAATTCCAGCACGTAAATCCCGTCCGCGCCCAACATCGGCAGGTCGCAGGCGGCGCGGCCGATATTGCCGCCCGCCTCGGCCTTGCGCCCGGCGGATTTCAGAATATGCGCGATCAGCGCCGTCGTCGTCGATTTGCCATTCGTGCCGGTCACGCCGATGACGCGCGCATGGGGCGCGGCGCGGCACAATAAATCCATATCGCTGATGACGGAGATTCTCTGCGCGGCGGCGCGCTGCAAGACCGGATGCACGGGCTTGATCCCCGGCGCGGGCACGAGCGCGGCATAACCCGACAGATCGTCCGAGAAATCCACGATCTCGAAATCGTCCTTGTGCGCCGCGCGGCGATCCGCATTGTCGTCCCAGGCATGAAAGAACACGCCCGCCGCCTTGGCCGCGCGCGCCACCGCAAGCCCCGTGACGCCGAGGCCCAAGACCGCCAGCGGCTTCGGGGTGTTGGCAAGGGGATGCAGGTCGATCATTATCTGAGCTTCAGCGTGGACAGCCCGATCAGCGCCAGCACCAGCGCCACGATCCAGAAACGGATGACGACGGTCGTCTCCGGCCAACCGAGCTTTTCAAAATGGTGATGCAGCGGCGCCATCTTGAAAAAGCGCTTGCCCGTGAATTTGAAATACACGACCTGGATGATGACCGACAGGGTTTCGATCACAAACAGACCGCCAATCACGGCCAGCACGATCTCGTGCTTGGCGATGACCGCCATCACGCCCAAGGCGCCGCCCATCGACAGTGCGCCCGTATCGCCCATGAAAACCGAGGCCGGTGGCGCGTTATACCACAAGAACCCGAGGCCCGCGCCGATCAGCGCGCCGCACAGCACGACGACCTCGCCCGAGTTGCGGATGAAATGCAGTTGCAAATAATTGGCGAAAACCGCATTCGACACCAGATAGACGATCACGCCGAAACAGGCCAGCGCGATCATCACCGGCCCGATGGCCAGAGAGTCCAGCCCGTCCGTCAGATTGACCGCATTGGCCGAACCGACGATGACGAAGGCGCCGAACACGTAATAGAAAAGTCCCAGATCCAAGATGAGATTCTTGAAGAACGGCAGCGCA
>CBFGSX010000114.1:0-3252 GCA_965651535.1 uncultured Alphaproteobacteria bacterium
GACAATGCCAAAACTTGCCATAACGCGCAAGGAAAAAATGAACGGGAGGTTAATTCCGTTTTTGTCCGTGCATAAGGGTTGGGTTTTTGACATTTTATTTCAAATCATGGGTTTAGAAGTTGCTGTTGATCGAAAACTTAAAGCGCCAATTATCTTCGTCCCCCGCGCCGCGGCTGGGCGACTCGTTGGTCAGAGGCTTGGCGAGAAAAGCGTTGCCGTTGATCCGGTCGGTGAAGGTCAGACGCGTGCCGATACCGGCCGAAGCACCCGAATTGCGGCTGTCTTCGCCCGCGCCGGGGTCTTTGTTCCACGCCGCACCCAGATCATAGAACGTATAGACCTGATAGTCGTTGAGGTATTTTTTCTCGACGGTGCGGGTATAGGCCAGCTCGACTTTACCGGCGAGGCCGTGATCGCCGGTGATTTCCGACGAGTCATAGCCGCGGCCGTAATCCGAGCCGCCATAGCCGAATTCCTCGGAGGCGAGCAGCGGATCCGCCGCCACCTGACCGGTCAGCCCGACCAAACCAGTAATCGGGCCCCAGATGCGCTGGAGGCGCGTCACTTCAAGTGTGAATTTGGTAAAGGTCGGGTCGCCCTCGGTGCGGCTGAGGTTTGCGTCGCCTTCATCCGAAGCACCGAACACATCGAGCCCCTGGCTCAGAACGGCGTTGGCCGTGTTGTAACCGGCCCAGCCATCCAGATAGGAGAGGGACGAATTGAGGCGCAGGATGCGTTGCGTGTCCTCGGTTTCGATGCCGCCGAGACCCGGATCGTAGAGCGTCTTGTTCTTGGTCAGGTCAAAGCTGGCACCGCCATAGACATTGAACGCGCGCGAGCGGATGAACGGGTGGTCGACATTGAAGCTGACTAGATAGGATTCCCCGCGCGGGCCGAGGTTGCCTCCCAGCGCGTCGGGCAGGGACGGATCGGTTTCGGTATAGCTGAGGTTCACGCCGTATTTCGTGCCTTCGTTGCCGACATTGTGGCGGAAGCCGAGGCCGAAATATTTCAGCTCGTCATGATCGGGCGCCCACAGGAAGGTGCCGTTCCATTGGTCGCTGGAACGGAACAACGAGTTCACCTGACCGCCGAGCGTGAGGCGCTCTTCGCCCAGATAGGTGTTGCCGTAATTGTCCAGATTGGCCAGACCTTTGAAGCGGTCCTGCTCGACGACCAGCGTCATATCCGCGCCGCCGGGGACGTTTTTCGACGGGGCAAGAACGCTGCGCACCTTGATGCCCGGCAGATCGTTCATCAAAAGGAGGTAGCGCTCGAGATTCTTCGCGGTCAGCGCGCCCGTGTCGCGCAATTTGCGGGCGAAGGCCTCGATCTCGCGCTTGGCGCCATAAGTATCGCCTTGGATGTTAAAGCTGCTGACAAAACCTTCGACGACGCGGATCGTCACGACGCCGCCCGTGATTTCCTGCTGCGGCACGACGGCGCGCGACAGGATATAGCCGTGGTCGCGGTAAATGCGCGTGATCTTGTTGGCGATCTCGTAAACCTGCACCAGCGTAATGTTTTGGCCGATCAGTTGTTCATAGGCTGCGGCGACGTTCTTCTCGGAAACTTTCGTCGCGCCCTCGACTTTGACTTTTTTCAGGACGAATTTGATTTTTTCCGCGCCGGGAGGAGCCTGCACATCAGGCGTCGTGCTGATATCGGCGGGCGTTGTGATCTTCGGTGCGACGCTGCGGTCGATGTCGCCGCGGATGCGCGAGGGATCGGCGGTAGGCGTGATGGCCTGTGCGAAAGCGGCGCCGCTCAAAAGCATGAAGCCGAGCGAAAACGCAAAAACGGAAAGCGCATTGTGGGTGATTTTTTTAGACATGCGACAAGAACCCTCGGGTAAGAAAATTGGGGACGCCAATGGTTTAGCGCAATTATGGACAGCGGTAAATGGCCGCGGCCAGATTTTTTCTGAACGCATATTAACTTGTGTCTTTTGGGCAACATGGAAAACGGGACGTAAAGAAAAAGCCCGCCGGTGAAGGCGGGCTTATCTGCGGTAATCGGTATAAACTTATGTTATTCAGATTCGGTATCGTTTTCGCCGCCCGGTGTCATCAGGGCGTTTGCAACATCCGTCGCGTTACCACGAATCTTGGCTTCGATCTCTGCGGCAATCTTGGGATTATCCTTCAGGAATTGTTTTGCGTTATTACGGCCTTGGCCGATTTTCTCGCCGTTATACGCGAACCAGGCACCGGATTTCTCGACTACGCCGGCCGTAACTCCCATATCGACAAGTTCTCCCATCTTGGAAACGCCCTCGCCATACATAATGTCGAATTCGACCTGGCGGAAGGGAGGAGCCATCTTGTTCTTGACGACTTTGACGCGGGTCTGGTTGCCGACCACTTCGTCACGATCCTTGATCGCGCCGATGCGGCGGATATCCAAGCGCACCGAAGCATAGAATTTGAGCGCGTTGCCGCCCGTGGTCGTCTCGGGATTGCCGAACATCACACCGATCTTCATGCGAAGCTGGTTGATAAAGATAACGGTGGTGTTGGATTTGGAGATCGTCGAGGTCAGCTTGCGCAGAGCCTGTGACATGAGGCGGGCTTGCAGGCCCATATGGCTGTCGCCCATCTCGCCTTCGATTTCGGCGCGCGGCACAAGAGCCGCCACCGAGTCGACGACGAGAACGTCGAGCGAGCCGGAACGCACCAGTGTGTCGGTGATTTCCAAAGCCTGTTCGCCGTTATCGGGCTGCGAAACCAATAATTCATTGATGTTGACACCCAGCTTGGTGGCGTAAACGGGATCGAGCGCGTGCTCGGCATCGATAAAGGCGCAGGTGCCGCCTTTTTTCTGCGCTTCGGCGATCACGTGTAAAGCGAGGGTAGTCTTACCCGAGCTTTCCGGCCCGTAAATTTCGATGATGCGCCCCTTGGGCAGCCCGCCGATCCCCAGCGCAATATCCAGCGACAGCGATCCGGTCGAAATAACCTCGGTTTCGGGCTTGCCGTCATTGGCCGCGCCCAGCTTCATGATCGAGCCTTTGCCAAAGGCGCGTTCGATTTGGCTCAGCGCGGAATCGAGGGCTTTGTTCTTTTCGGTGTTTTTCTCTGCGGTGGCGGTTGCCATGATCGTCTCTCCCCTAGGGTTTGGTGCCTGTGGAGGGACTTGAACCCCCACTCCTTTCGGAACCTGATTTTGAGTCAGGCGCGTCTACCATTTCGCCACACAGGCCAGTGTGTCTTCCCGATTCTTAGCCGGAAAGTTTTCCTAGCGCAAGGGATA
>CBFGSX010000115.1:0-3213 GCA_965651535.1 uncultured Alphaproteobacteria bacterium
GGAAAGCCATGACGGCGTGGCCAATATCGGCATCCGGCCCAGCTTCGAGGGCGGCGCGCCCCTTCTTGAAGTTCATCTCTTTGATTTTAATGACGATTTATACGGCAAGACCCTGCGCGTGGCGTTGCGGGAATTCCTGCGCCCCGAGCAGAAATTCCTCGATCTCGAGGCGTTGAAGGAGCAGATCGCCAAAGACGCCGCCCATGCGCGGGACATTCTTGCGCGTCTTGGCGCGTTATGACATACTGAGCGCATGGATTTCGCCAAAGCCCGCATTATTTCGATTATTATCCCGTAAGGGATATTGGCGCGCTTTTTCTTTTCTTCTAGTCTGTTCCCACTTTTTCCCGCCCATAGGGCCGTATTTCCCATGACCGACGATTTCAAAGACACGATCTTCCTGCCCGATACCGAGTTTCCGATGCGCGGCGAGCTGCCCAAGCGCGAGCCCGAGACCGTCAAAAAATGGGCCGCGATCGACCTCTATAAAAAACTGACGGACAAGGCTAAAGGCCGTCCGACTTTTACGCTGCATTTAGGTCCGCCTTTCGCCAATGGCGGGCTTCATGCGGGCCATGCTTTGGGCAAAGTTTTGCAGGATACCGTTATCCGCACGCGTTTTGCTTTGGGCTATAACGCGCCGATGATCCCCGGCTGGGATTGCCACGGCCTGCCGATCGAATGGAAAGTCGAGGAAAAATATCGTAAGGAAAATAAAAGCAAGGACGACGTGCCGACCGCGCAATTCCTTCAGGAATGCCGCGACTATGCCGAGCACTGGATCGGCGTGCAGGCGGCGGAAATGCAGCGCCTGGGCCTGACCGCCGATTGGAAAAACCCTTATAAAACCATGGATTTTGAATCCGAGGCCGTCATCACCGCCGAGCTGCACAAGTTTTTGATGAAGGGCATGATCAAGCGCGGCGTGCGCCCCGTTTTGTGGTCGGTCGTCGAAAAAACCGCGCTCGCCGCTGCCGAGATCGAATATCACGAACATACGTCGACGACGGTTTTCGTGAAATTCCCGATCGTGAAAACGCCGCATGTGGAATTGTCGGATGCCGCCATCGTCATCTGGACGACGACGCCCTGGACATTGCCGGGCAACCGCGCGCTGGCGATGGGCAAAGATATTGATTATGCGCTGTTTGAAATCACCGAGACCGCCGAAGGCGCAACCATCACCGTCGGTCAAAAGATTTTGCTGGCCGAGGCGCTGTCGGAAAGCGTTCTCAACGTGATGAAAGTCGCCGCGCACAAGAAATTGAAATCGTATAAAGGTGCCGATCTGGCGGGGATTGTGGCCGCGCATCCTTTGGCGGCGCTTGATAAATACTACACATTCGGCGTGCCGTTGCTCGCGGGTGATTTCGTCACCACCGAGGCCGGAACGGGTTTCGTGCATATCGCGCCGGGCCATGGCGAGGACGACTATAACCTTGGCCGTGCCAACAATATCGCCGTGCCGGAAACGGTCGAGGCCGACGGCACTTATTCACCGGATGTCGGTTTGTTCGCGGGCCTCGATGTCTATGACACGAACGGCAAGGAAGGGAAAGCCAATGGTGCTGTGATCGGGAGGCTCGCCGCCTCGGGCAGTTTGATGGCGAAAGGAAAGCTCCGACATTCCTATCCGCATAGCTGGCGTTCCAAGGCGCCGCTGATCTTCCGCACCACGCCGCAATGGTTTATCGCGCTGGACGATGAAAACGATCTGCGCGGGCTTGCGATGAAAGCCATCGCCGAGACGCGCTGGATTCCCGATACGGGCCGCAACCGCATCGAATCGTTCGTGCGCGACCGCCAGGATTGGTGCGTCTCGCGCCAGCGTCTCTGGGGCGTGCCGCTGGCCATGTTCATGCACAAGGAAACGCGCGAGCCTCTGCGGGATGATGATGTGAATGCGCGCATTATCGACGCCTTCAAAAAAGAGGGTATCGCCGCATGGCACACCAAGGGCGCGTCATATTTCCTCGGGGATAAATACAAGGCCGAGGATTACGAACAAATGATGGACATTATCGATGTCTGGTTCGAGAGCGGCACGACGCACGCTTTTGTCTTGAAACGTCCCGACGACGAATATCCGGTGGCCGATCTGTATCTCGAAGGCTCGGATCAGCATCGCGGCTGGTTCCAGTCGTCGCTTCTGGTGTCCTGCGGCACGCGCGGGGTTGCGCCGTATAAAACCGTTCTGACGCACGGCTTCGTCGTCGACAAGGACGGAAGGAAAATGTCGAAATCCCTCGGCAACGGCATCATGCTGAGTGAATTGATGGAGCAATACGGCTCCGACATTACGCGCATGTGGGTGCTGTCTTCGGATTATTACGAAGATGTGCGCCTCGGCCACGAAGCGCTCAAGGCGCAGGCGGAATTGTATCGCCGTTTCCGCAATACTTTGCGTTACGTTCTGGGCAATCTGAACGGATTTCAGGCGTCCGAGCGCATCGATCTGGAGAAAGACTACGCGAAACTCCCCGATCTCGAGAAATGGGTGCTGCACCGCGTGGCCCAGATCAACGCGTCGATCAAAAACAAGGTTGAGAATTACGAATTCCACGCCGCCTTCAAGGAAATCTACGATTTCTGTAACTCGGATCTGTCGGCGTTCTACTTCGACATCCGCAAGGATCGCCTCTATTGCGACATTCCCGATCTGTTCGAGCGTCGCGCCACGCGCAGCGTGCTTGAAGTGTTGCTCGGCGCGCTGACGGCATGGCTGGCACCTTTCCTGCCGTTTACCGCCGAAGAAACATGGGGCTTCAGGCCGGCGGATTTCAAATGGGACAATGATCTGGAATCCGTGCATCTGCGCCAATATCCCGATTATCCGCAGGCGTGGCAAAACGCCGCGCTGGCCGAGGATTGGGAAAAAATCCGCGAGCTGCGCCGCGTCGTCACGGGCGCGATCGAGATCGAGCGTGCCGCCAAGACGATCGGCTCCAGCCTCGAGGCGCATCCGGTGATTTACATGGATAACGAAAAATTCGCCGGTCTCGATTGGGCGGAATTGACCATTACCTCGCAGGCGACGGTGAAAAACGAAACCGCCCCCGACAAGGCTTTCCGCGTCGAAGGTGTGGAGGGTGTCGCCGTCGTCGTTGAAAAGGCGATGGGTCAAAAATGCGCGCGCTCGTGGAAGATTCTGCCCGATGTCGGCAGCGATCCCGATTTCCCCGATCTGTCGCCCCGCGACGCCGAGGCCGTGAA
>CBFGSX010000116.1:0-3116 GCA_965651535.1 uncultured Alphaproteobacteria bacterium
GTATCCGCTTCATCGCCCGTATCGGATACGGTGTTATCCGCATTAAGATAGATCTTGCCCTCGTCGTCCATGTCGATGGCGACGACATAGCCCAAAGGCGGAACGGTTTTCAAGCGGGACTGCATGGAGGCTTTCAGGGTTTCAAGCGACACGGAATTGCTCCTCGGTCATGGTCATCAAGGGTTTAGCGCCCGTCGACAGCGAGGCGAAACGCCCCTGCACTTCGGGCAGCATGCGATCGAAGAAAAATTTTCCGGTATTGATCTTGGCCTCGTAGAAATCTTTTTGCGCCGGATCGGATTCCAGTTTCTCGTGCGCCACTTTCATGATACGCAGCCAATAGCCGCCCATCGCCACCAGTGCGAAGATACGCAGATAATCGGTCGAGGCCGCACCCGCCTCGTTCTTGTCGCGCATACCGTTCTGCGCGATCAGCACGGTGGCCTGTTGCAGCTTGCCCAGCGCTTTGCGCAGCTGGAATGTCTGTTCGACAATAAAGGTATTGCTTTGATATTCGTCCAGCATGGCCAAAGTCGGATGGAAAAAACGGCGCAAGGCACGGCCAAAACCCATGCCCATCTTGCGCCCCACAAGGTCGAGCGCCTGAATGCCGTTCGTGCCTTCGTAAATCTGCGTGATGCGCACGTCGCGCGCGAATTGCTCGGCGCCCATTTCGCGGATATAGCCCATGCCGCCATGCACCTGCATTCCCAGATTGGCGATGTCGTGACCCATATCCGTGCCATAGGCCTTGATGATCGGAATCATCAGCGCGACAAAATCCTCGGAAGCCTGTCTTTCCTCGGGGGTGGCCGCGTGTTCGGACAGATCCACATGGATCGCCGTGTCGATGATCATGGCGCGATAGCCGTCGAGAAACGCCTTCATCGTCAGCAGATTTTTCCGCACTTCGGGATGCACGATGATCGGATCGGCCGGTTTATCGGGATAGACCGGGCCATTCAGGCCGCGCGTCTGCAGGCGGTCAAAAGCGTAATTGAGCGCGTTCTGATAGGCGGCTTCGGCCACGGCAAAACCCTGCACCCCGACCCACAGCCGCGCTTCGTTCATCATGATGAACATGCCCTTGAGGCCTTTATGCGCCTCGCCCAGCAAATAGCCGCGCGCGTTCTCGTAATTCATCACGCAGGTGCTGGAGCCGTGCAATCCCATTTTATGTTCGATCGACGCGCAGGTGACGCTGTTGCGCTCGCCCAGCGAACCGTCGTCATTCACCCAGAATTTCGGCACGACGAAAAGCGAAATGCCCTTCACCCCCGGAGGCGCATCCGGCAGGCGCGCCAGCACAAGATGGATGATGTTCTCGGCGCAGTCATGCTCGCCGCAGGAAATGAAAATCTTGGTGCCGGAGATTTTATACGTGCCGTCGCCATTGGGTTCCGCCTTGGCGCGCAGCAACCCCAGATCCGTGCCGGCATGCGGCTCGGTCAAATTCATCGTGCCCGTCCACGTGCCCGCGATCATCTTGGGCAGGAACTTGTCTTTCAGCGCGTCGTCGCCGATTTTGATCAGCGCGTGAATCGCGCCCTGGGTCAGGCCGGGATAAAGCGAAAAGGACAAATTCGCGCTGGCCAGAAATTCGCCGACAACGGTATTCAAAACGGTGGGCAACCCTTGGCCGCCATATTGCGTCGGCGCCGAAAGCCCCGACCAGCCGCCTTCGGTATATTTCGCGTAAGCCTCTTTGAAGCCTTTGGGCGTGGTGACCTCGCCGTCATTCCATGTGCAGCCCTGTTGGTCGCCGATCATGTTGATGGGCTGTAACTCCTCGGCCATAAAAGACCCGGCGGCTTCCAAAATCGCATCGCACAGCTCGCGATTCACCTCGGCGTTTTGCGGCAACGCTTTCAAACGGTCGAGGCCGATCACATCGTGAAGGAGAAAATTGACGGTCTGGAGCGGCGCTTTGTAGGTCGGCATGGATCAAACTCTCTGTTTTTCCATCATTATGCGGAAAATGCGCTAATTTTTTGGTAACGACCGCCCGATAATCGCATCCCCCGCGAAAGCGGGGGTCCCCGGCCATTCTTTCCCCCAAAACCCCCAAGGACCCCGCGTCACGCGCGGGGTTACGGGCGGGAAAAATCCTTTGCGCTTTATTAAGAACAATCCTTATAATAAGCCTGTCCGAAATCAGGGATTCCTACCGACGATGTCCAAACCGCGCCCCCTCAGCCCCCATCTCCAAGTTTATGACATGTGGCGGATTACGTCGCTGACGTCGATCCTGCACCGCATGACCGGCGCGGCTCTGGTTGTCGGCACGCTTATTATCGTGTGGTGGGTCGCGGCTGTGGCGGGCGGCCCGCAAGCCTATGCCGATTTCAACCACACGATCCAGCGCTGGTATTTCAAACTTGCGCTTGTCGGTTTCACATGGGCTTTCTGGTATCAGCTTATCAACGGCGTGCGCCATCTTTTCTGGGATGCGGGTATCGGTTTCGGCAAACATGTCTATCCCGTCACCGGCAAGGCCGTTCTGATCTCCAGCATTGTCATCACTCTTGCGACATGGTGGGTTCTCTGATGCCCTATCCCGATCCCAATAAAATCGAAACGCCCGCCGCGCGCGCCAAAGGCCTCGGCCCCGCCCATGGCGGCACGCATCACTGGTTCCTGGTGAAGATGACAGCGGTAGCGCTGATCCCGCTGACCTTGTGGTTTTTCTTCAATCTGCTGTGCCTGATCGCCGAGGGCGCGACCTATGGCCGCTCGCTGGAGTGGATACAAAAACCCTATAACGCCTTTTTGCTGGCGACGTTGCTGGCGGTGAATTTCTATCACGCCGGAATCTCAGGACAGGAAATCATCGTCGATTACGTGCCCAAGCCCAAATTCCAGATCCCCGCCATCATGCTGTATAAGTTTTTCTGTTACGGCGTCGGGGCTTTCGGCGTTTTCACCGTCCTTTATATCGTGTTCAAACTATGACCCAAAGCCAAGCCTATCCCATCACCGAGCATTATTACGATGTCGTCGTCGTCGGCGCGGGCGGCGCAGGGCTGCGCGCCACTTTCGGCATGGCGGAAAAAGGCCTCAAGACCGCCTGTTTGACCAAGGTTTTTCCGACGCGTTCGCACACGGTGGCGGCGCAG
>CBFGSX010000117.1:0-3115 GCA_965651535.1 uncultured Alphaproteobacteria bacterium
ATGGCGTCTTCGGATTTGCTGACAAGATCGACGCCCTGCCAGAGGATTTGCCCCGACGGGTGCGACGCCATCGGATAAGGCAGCAATTTCAGCAGCGACAAAGCCGTAACCGATTTGCCGGAGCCGGATTCGCCGACCAGCGCGACGGTCTCTCCCGCGGCGATAGAAAACGACATGTTTTTGACCGCCGAGACGGTTTTGCCTGCGACGTTGAAATCCACCGAGAGGTCTTTGACATCCAACAGCATCAGACCACCTTGCGCGGGTCGAAAGCGTCGCGCACCGCTTCGCCGATAAAGGTCAACAGCGTCAGCAAAATCGCCAGCGAGAAAAATGCCGTCAGGCCCAGCCACGGCGCTTGCAGGTTGTTTTTGCCCTGCGACAGCAATTCGCCCAAAGAAGCCGAGCCGGGCGGCATCCCGAAGCCGAGGAAATCAAGACTTGTCAGCGTTGTAATCGCTCCCGTCAGAATAAACGGCATCAAGGTCAATGTGGCCACCATAGCATTGGGCAATACATGGCGGAACATGATGACCGGCGTAGACACGCCAAGCGCCTTGGCCGCGCGCACATAGTCGAAATTCCGCGCGCGCAGAAATTCGGCGCGCACCACCCCGACCAGCGCCATCCACGAGAACAGCAGCATAATCCCGAGCAGGCTTGAGAAGCTGGGCTGGATGACGCTTGAAATGATGATAATCAGAAACAGCACGGGCATCCCCTGCCAGATTTCAATCAGGCGCTGACAGGTCAGATCGGTGACGCCGCCGAAATAGCCCTGAACCGCGCCGACGGCCACGCCGATGACCGACGACAAGGCCGTCAGCACCAACCCAAACAATAGAGAAATCCGCACGCCGTAAATCAGCCGTGCCACCACGTCGCGGGCCTGATCGTCCGTGCCAAGCCAGTTCTCGCGGCTGGGCGGTGCAGGTGCCGGCACGGGCAGATTATAATTGATCGTGCCATAGCTGTAACGGATGATCGGCCAGACCATCCAGCCTTTTTCCTCGATCTTGTCCTTGATATACGGGTCGCGGTAATCGGCGCGTGTCTCGAAATCGCCGCCGAAAACGGTTTCGGGATAATCCGTCACGATCGGCACATAAAACGCGCCGTCATAGCGCACGAGGATCGGCTTGTCGTTGGCGATCAGATCGGCGCCGAGCGTCAGCACGAACAAAACCAGAAAAATGATAAAGGAGTAATAGCCGCGCTTGTTGGCTTTGAAGAAATGCCAGCGGCGTTTAGCAAGAGGCGACAGCATCAGCCTTCCCTCTTGTTAAAATCAATGCGCGGATCGACCCAGACATAGGTCAGGTCGGAGATCAGATTCATGATCAGCCCGATGACGGTAAAAATGAACAGCGAGCCGAACATGACCGGGTAATCGCGGTTGAGCGCGGATTCAAATCCCAGCAGCCCCAACCCGTCGAGCGAAAAAATCACTTCGATCAACAGCGAACTGGTGAACAGAATGCCGATGAACGCCGCCGGAAATCCCGCGATGACGATCAGCATGGCATTGCGGAAGACATGGCCGTAAAGCACGCGGCGCGGCGCAAGCCCCTTGGCGCGGGCGGTCAGGACGTATTGCTTGTTGATCTCGTCGAGAAAGGCGTTCTTGGTCATCATCGTCAGCCCCGCGAAACCGCCGACCACCATCGCCAGCACCGGCAAAGTCAAATGCCAGAAATAATCCGTGATCTGTTTATACCACGGCAGATCGCCCCAATTGTCCGAGACAATGCCACGCAACGGAAACCAGTCCAGATAACGTCCGCCCGCGAAGACGACGATCAAAAACACGGCGAACAGGAAGCTGGGGATGGCATAGCCGACCAGCACCACGGCGGATGTCCAGATGTCAAAGGGTTGGCCGTCCTTGACGGCTTTTCGGACGCCCAAGGGAATGGAAATGAGATAAATCAACAGCGTCGTCCAAAGCCCTAGGCTGATGGATACGGGCAGTTTTTCCCAGATCAGGTCGATGACTTTGGTGTCGCGGAAATAGCTCGTGCCGAAATCGAGTTTGACATAGTTTCTAAGCATCTTCCAGAAACGCTCGTGCAGCGGCTTGTCAAAGCCGAATTGAACTTCAAGCTCTTTGATAAATTCCGGGTCTAAGCCTTGGGCTCCACGGTATTTTGTGTTGCTTTGTGAATGTGATACCTTAAATTGATCAAGGCCTTGCGCCCCCAGCACATCGGTCGCCCCCGTCGCGCCGAAACGGGCCGTGGCTTCGACCCCCTGCCCCTTGACCTTGGCGATCATCTGCTCGACCGGGCCGCCGGGGGCCAGTTGAATAACCATAAAATTGACCAACATGATCCCGAACAGGGTCGGAATCATCAAAAAAAGGCGGCGCAGGACGTAACCGAACATGGCCCGCATCATAACAATCCTTTTTGCTCTGTCACCCCGTTTCCAGCAAACCTGTCCCCCGGGCTTGTCCCGGGGGTCCCCATGGGCCTCCGGACCAAGTCCGAAGGCCGCTTGGTTTTATTGCACTCCACCGCTTGTTCTTAGGAAAATATTGAGTAAATTGGGCGCAATTTCGAAACTTACCAAACCCGGATTTCCGAGTCTGCCATGACCATGCTCCCGACCAACGTATCGGCCTCTTTCTTGGCCGATCTTTACACCAGCTTTTGCCGCGACCGTTCGGCGGTCGACCCAAGCTGGGCGTCGTTCTTCGACTCCCTCGGCGATGAAGCTGCCGATCTGATCGCGGAACAACGGGGCGCAAGCTGGACGCCACCGCGTCCGGCGAACATGGATAATACCGACATTCTGCCGACGCCGCCCGCATCGAAAGACGCTAAGGGCAAGCCCGCCGCGCCCGGCGGCGTTCCCGTCGAGCAGCTCAAGGCGGCCGTTCTGGATTCGGCGCGCCTGTCCCTGTTGATCGGCGCGTATCGCAAGCGCGGCCACTTGAAGGCAGAGCTCGATCCGCTGGGGTTATGGGTGCGCAGCGGCCACCGCGACTTGAAACCCGATAACTATGGCTTTACAGAGGCCGATATGGATCGCCCGCTGATGGTCAACCAGCTGGGCATTGAAACAGAGACGCTCAAACAGAAAGTAGGCCGCCTGCGCGAAATCTATAGCGGCA
>CBFGSX010000118.1:0-3012 GCA_965651535.1 uncultured Alphaproteobacteria bacterium
GCGGGCATTACGATCCACGAGCTGGTCGGCAGCCTGAACGCGCTGGGGGTCACGCCACGCGACATCATCACCATTTTGCAAGCGATCAAAGCCGCCGGCGCGCTGCAAGCCGATATCGAGGTGATTTGATGGAACTGGTGCCCCTTCCCGTCGAACTTCCCAAAGCCGATGCGGCGCAAAACGCCGCCGCCCTTCGTGCCGCAGAGAACGAGAGGGACGTGCGCGAAGCCGCGCAGCAATTCGAGGCCATGTTCATGTCCGAAATGCTCAACCATATGCACCAAGGCATCGACGCCGACGGCGTTTTCGGCGGCGGGCGCGGCGAAGAGGTTTTTCGCTCGTTGCTGGTGCAGGAATACGGCCAGATGATCGCCCGCTCGGGCCAGGTCAAGATATCCGACGGCATCGCCCGCGAAATGTTGCGTATGCAAGAAGAACAACGAAACCCCAGAGGAGAATTCTGATGGCCCGCATGAAACAAGCCCTTGTGAAGAAATCAACCGCCGCAACACACCCCGCTGCGCTCGCCCCTGTGAAAAAGGAAGCGCCGACGCGCAAAGATGTGATGAAAATGATTACGGCCCGCCATCCGGCGAGCTGCCGTTCCCTGCAAGCGACCAAGCACTAAGGAGAAAGACATGACCGCCACCGCCCTTCTAGAAAAAGTCGATCAGGCCGTTTTCGCCGTCGAAGCCTTTTGCGACGTGCTGGATCAGGAAACCGAGGCGCTCAAGGCGACCGATTACAATACGTTCGGCGTGCTGCAGGACGTCAAGCTCAAACGCGCCCATGCCTATCAGGATGCCGTGCTGGCTTTTGACGGCGATCTCGAAAGCATGAAAGACCTGCCCGATGCGGCAAAAGACAAGCTGCGCGCCGCACATGAAAAATTCACGACCATTGCCGACCGCAACCAAAAAACCCTCGTCGCGGCACATAATGTGTCCCAACGCATTGTCGCCATGATCATGGATGCCGCGCGCCGCTCGGTGGCCGACGAAGCGCCCGGCTACAGCCGCGCCGCAACCCAGAGCCTGTCGGACAAGATTCCCGTTCATTTCAAGCTGAACGAAGTGCTGTAATCATACACCCCTCTCCCTGAAATGGAGAGGGGGCCAAAGAAATACCTCCCCCCTTGCGGGAGAGGTCGTGAGCGCAACGCGCGAACGGGAGAGGGGTATTACAGGGTTTCGCTTCCCGCATTTTTGCCCTATATAAAGGGCCATGAGCAAAAAACCCGTCTTCCTGTGCATCCTTGACGGCTGGGCGCTGAACCCGGCGTCGGAAAACAATGCCGTCGCCCTAGCGAACACCCCGAATTTCGACCGTCTGTGGCACGACAACCCGCATACCAGCTTGCGCGCCGACGGGCTGCATGTCGGCTTGCCCGAGGGCCAGTTCGGCAATTCCGAGGTTGGCCACATGAATATCGGCGCGGGCCGCGTCGTCATGCAGGAATTGCCGCGCATCACGCTGGCGGCCCAGGATGGCAGCCTCGCCAAGAACGAAACTTTGCGCGGCTTTATCGCCGATCTCAAGAAATCCGGCGGGCGCGCCCACGTAATGGGCCTAATCTCGCCCGGCGGCGTTCACGCGCATCAGGACCATGTCGAGAAGCTGGTCAATATCCTGTTCGAGCATGACATTCCCGTCGTCATCCACATTTTCACCGACGGACGCGACACGCCGCCCGCCTCGGCCCGCGAATACGTCACGAAATTCCTCGGTGATTTTACCATGCTGGGTGCGATCAAAGTCGGCACGGTATCCGGGCGTTATTACGCCATGGATCGCGACAACCGGTGGGAGCGCGTCTCCGAAGCGTGGCGCGCCATCGTCGATGCCAAAGGTTATGCGGCGGACAACGCCATCGCCGCCATCGAGGCCAGCTATGCCAAAAACGAGCAGGACGAATTCATCAAGCCGACGGTCATCGCGGGCTATGACGGGCTCAAGGAAAACGACGGCATCCTGATGGCGAATTTCCGCACCGATCGCGCGCGGGAAATTCTGCGCGCGCTGGTGCAGCCGGACTTCAAGGAATTCGACCGCGGCGATTACAAGGTTCCGACGATCAACGCGGGCATGGTGGATTACTCCGACGATCTCAAGCCGTTCATCAAGACCTTGTTCCCGCCGCAACCGATGACGGATTTGCTGGGCGAGGTTGTGGCGCGTTCCGGCAAGACGCAGCTTCGCTCGGCGGAAACGGAAAAATATCCGCACGTGACGTTCTTTTTCAACGGCGGACGCGAGCAGCCTTACGAAGGCGAGGAACGCATCCTTGTCGCCTCGCCCAAAGTCGCCACTTACGACCTGCAACCGGAAATGTCCGCGCCCGAGCTGACCGACAAAGTCGTCGCGGCGGTCGATAGCGGCAAGTTCGATTTCGTCGTGCTGAATTACGCCAACCCCGACATGGTCGGACATACCGGCAGCATTCCCGCCGCCATCAAGGCGGTGGAAACGGTGGATGCGGGTCTGGGTCGTATCGCCGAGGCCGTGGCAAAACAAAACGGCGTTTTAATCGTGACCGCCGATCACGGCAATGCCGATCAGATGGTCGATCCCGAAACCGGACAGCCGCACACGGCGCATACGACTTTCCCGGTGCCGTTTATCGTCGCAGGTGCGGGAAATCTGTCCTTGCGCGAGGACGGAAAACTCGGCGATATCGCACCGACGGTTTTGAAATTACTGGGGATCGCACAGCCCGAAACCATGACGGGCAAAACGCTTTTCTAAAAACCTAACCTCTCCCTCAGGGAGAGGGAGCGTTGTTTCAGGGACGAAACAACCCGCGCACGCCGTCGGGCAATTCGACGATTTTCTCCAGCATCAAGGTCGGATTATGCTCGGCCAGCTTGGCTTGCGGATGCATTCCCCATAAAACAGCGATGCTTTTTGCTCCGGCGGCGTTGGCCATGCGAATATCGGCCGAAGTGTCGCCGATCATGGCCACATCGGCGGGGTCGTGGCGCGTGTCGCGCAACAGACATTGCAGCGCATCCG
>CBFGSX010000119.1:0-2988 GCA_965651535.1 uncultured Alphaproteobacteria bacterium
ATGAGAATGTCGTCCGGCCCGTCAAAGGGCTTGATGTGTTTTGTTCCCGTGGCTTTCAGGAAAAGCTCCCGCGTGAAGCGGTCGGCTTTTCCTTCGATATAAAGCGTTCCCGTCGCACGCTCGGGCAAGACGATCAGTCGTCCATGCGCCAGAAAAAGATCGGGCGGGCGATGAAAGAATATCGCCACGCAAACCGCGAGCATCATGCCGTATCCCGCATAGCGCCCGCGCCCCTTGACGATCATCACCGCCAGCGCACTCAAGGTGAAAACCGTGCCAAGGCTCATGGGGATGGCGGGCACGCGCAGCACCGCGTGTGGCAATCCGGTAACGAAACGCGATATTTCCAGCATCGCCGTCACGCCCCAGCCCATCAGGACAATCGCCCAGTCCAACAGGAACGGCACAGGCGAAAACAGATAGACGAAAAACGTCGCGGGCATGATAACAAGCCCCATCACGGGCGTGACAAGCAAATTGGCCAGCACCGACAAGAGCGGCACTTGCTGGAAATGCACGAAGACCAGCGGTGCCGTTGCCGCCGTGACGATGACCGTCGTCACCACCGCCATTGCCAACGCGCGCAAACCGCGCATCAGGAAATAATCCTGCCAGAAAGGTTGATACCAGAATTTCTTGCTGACTTGATAGAAATAGACCAGCGCCGTCACCGCCATGAAGGAAAGCTGGAAACCGATATGCAGCAGGTTTTCCGGCTCCCACAGCAACAACACGATGGCGGCGATGGCAACAATACGCAGATTGATTGCCTCACGGTCGACCATCACCGCCAGCAGTACCACCGAGGTCATCACCACCGCGCGGAACGTCGCCGGATCGCGCCCGACGATCAGCATATAGACGATGATCGACACCATGGCGCAGGCGGCGGCGATTTTCTTGATCGGGAATTTCAGCGCCAAGGTCATGCTGCACGCCATGGCAAAGCGCAGCATGAAGAACACCACCCCCGCCATCATGCTGACATGCACGCCCGAGATGGAAATAATATGCTGTAGCCCCGAAGCCACGAGGTTTTCCGTCGTCTTGCGCGCAATACCCGCGCGCTGACCGTTGAGCAGCGCCGCCGTCACGCCCGCCTCGGGCTGGGGCAGTTTGCGATACACCGCGTCGCCGATAAATTCGCGATAGCGCTCCAGCGCATTCTGGCGGTCGTCGCTTTGCGCCTTTTCATGCGCCAGCACGCGCGTGATATAGCCGTAACCGCCTAAGCCTTTGAAATAGGCGTGGCGCTGGAAATCGTACATTCCCGGCACAAGCGGCGGGCTGGGCGGCATCAGGCTCGCCTTGACCGTGATGGCGTCGCCGACCTCGGGCGTGACGCCTTTGGTGCGCAGGCTCAGGCGCAAACGGAGTTTCTCCGCTTTGTCATCCCCGTGAACACGGGGATCCAGCGGCGCCGAATCTGGATTTTGGCTGGATTCCCGCTTTTGCGGGAATGACGATTGGGAGGTTTCAATGATGATCCGCCAGCCCGTCGCAGCGCGCTCGGTCTGGATAATCGTGCCCGAAACCGTGGCGTTCCAGACGCGATCCGTCAAAAGTTTCGTGTCCAACGATTGCGTCCTCGCCTGGGCCAGAAATGCGCCCAGCGTCACGGCCACCAGAAAAGCCGCGCCCCAGCGCCAGATCGGCATCATGCGCCAGCGCCATGTGATCCCCGCCAAAGACAGAGCGCCGATGACACCGCCGCGCAAAGCCCACGGATTCGGCTCGAATGACAGCGCAAAATAAAGCCCAATCCCGACCGCCAGAAAAATCGGCAGCCACAGAATAAGCGTGTCGCCGGGCTGCGGGTCGCGGGTCAGATCGGGGGCAAGGAGGCTGGATTGCATGGCTCAGTCCGCTACAATAAGCGAAACCAAAGAGAATCATAGATGACCGTCATCACACGCTTCGCCCCTTCCCCGACCGGCATGGTCCATATCGGCACCGCGCGCACGGGGCTGTTCAATATGTATTTCGCCCAGAAGATGGGTGGGAAATGCCTGCTGCGCATCGAAGACACCGACCGCGAACGCTCGACGCAGGAAGCCGTCGACGGGTTGCTGTCGGGCCTTGCGTGGCTGGGCTTCAAATGGGACGGCGAGCCGATCTTCCAGTTTCCGCGTGCACCGCGCCATGCCGAAGTGGCCGAGGAAATGGTCAAGCGCGGCACGGCCTATTATTGCTATATGACGCAAGAGGAAATTCAGACCGAGCGTGAGACGGCCGAAAAAGACGGCAGGATGTGGCATTATGACCGTCGCTGGCGCGACAGCACGGCCACACCACCCGCCGGAGTAAAGCCCGCCATCCGCATCAAGGCGCCCATCGGCGAAGGGGCGCTCACCCTGAAAGACGAAGTTCAGGGCGAGGTCACCGTCAAGAACGAACAGCTCGATGACTTTATCCTGCTGCGCTCGGACGGGACGCCGACTTATATGTTGGCGGTGGTCGTGGACGACCATGATATGGGCGTGACCCATATCATCCGCGGGGACGATCACCTCAACAATTACTTTCGCCAATACCTTATATATATGGGAATGGGCTGGCCTGTTCCCGCCCATGCCCATGTCCCGTTGATCCACGGGCCGGACGGCAAGAAGCTGTCCAAGCGCAAAGGCTCGGCGGCTATCGGCGATTATCAGGAGATGGGCTACCTGCCCGAGGCGATGCGCAACTACCTCCTGCGTCTGGGGTGGAGCCACGGCAATGACGAGATCATTTCGGACGCCCAAGCCGCCGAATGGTTCGATCTGGAGCATATCGGAAAGAGCCCGTCACAGCTTGATTTCGACAAATTGAACTTTGTCAATCATCATTACATTAAATTGCGTGATAACAATGAATTACTTGATTTAATTCAACCGATACTTAAGAAAAGCGGCCTCCATCCCACGGACGCGCAAAAAGCGCGAATTCTGGCAGGGATGAACGGCCTGAAAGAGCGTTCAAAGACCCTGGTTGAGATGGCCTCAACCG
>CBFGSX010000120.1:0-2896 GCA_965651535.1 uncultured Alphaproteobacteria bacterium
GCAATTTATCCTGAGCCATCGGATCATGCGCCATGATGTCGCCTTTGTAGATCCAGACCTTGACGCCAATAATCCCATAGGTCGTCAGCGCTTCGGCCAACGCATAGTCGATATTGGCACGCAGCGTGTGCAACGGCACGCGACCTTCGCGATACCATTCCATGCGGGCGATATCCGCACCGCCCAGACGACCCGACACGTTGATACGGATTCCCTGACCACCCAGACGCAAAGCCGATTGCACGGCACGCTTCATGGCGCGACGGAACGAAACGCGGCGCTCGAGCTGTTGGGCAACACCCTCGGCAATCAGACGCGCATCGACTTCCGGCTTGCGGACTTCGAGAATGTTCAACGCCACATCCGCGCCGGTCATGGTCGCAATTTCCCCGCGCAATTTCTCAATATCGGCGCCTTTTTTGCCGATGATAACACCCGGACGGCCCGCATGCAGCGTAATGATCAGCTTCTTGGCCGCACGCTCGATAATAATACGGCTGATACCCGCAGCCTTGAGCTTCTTGTCCAGAAACTCACGCAGCTGGACATCCTGGCGCAGGAGTTTCGCGTAATCCTTATCCGCATACCAGCGGCTGTCCCAGGTGCGGTTGATCCCCAGACGCAGACCGATCGGACTTACTTTCTGACCCATAGTTCACTTACTCCTTGCGCTCGCTGACGACGATCGTCAGGTGGCTAAACGGTTTTTCAATCGGGGCGGCACGGCCTTTGGCACGCGCATGGAAACGCTTCATCACCAGACCACGACCGACAACAGCAGTTTTTACAAATAGACGATCGACATCCAGATTATGGTTGTTTTCCGCGTTGGCGATTGCCGATTGCAATGCCTTGGACACCGCCTTGGCAATGCGCTTGGGCGAGAACTCAAGATCAAGCAACGCCTTGTGGACGTTTTGACCGCGGATCATCTGTGCGACAAGATTCAGCTTGCGCGGACTGGTACGAACATTGCGCAGACGGGTGATGGCCTCGCCTGGCGCCATGCGCGGTTTGTTTGCCGGTTTCCCCATATCTCAATCCCCTCTATTTCTTCCCTGCTTTTTTATCCGCCGCATGACCGTGATACTGGCGGGTCGGAGAAAACTCACCCAACTTGTGACCGACCATATCCTCGGTAACCAACACCGGAATGAATTTGTTGCCGTTATGGACGCCGAAGGTCAGACCCACAAACTGGGGAATGATCGTCGAACGACGCGACCAGGTCTTGATCACCTCATTACGGCCCGAGGCTTTCACCTTGTCCGCTTTGGTGATCAGATACCCATCGACAAACGGGCCTTTCCACAATGAACGTGCCATTTCGACGCTCCCTTACTTCTTCTTGCGACGACGGATAATGAATTTGTCCGTCTTCTTGTTGTTACGTGTCTTGCCGCCTTTGGCCGTCTGACCCCAAGGGGAGACGGGCGGGCGACCACCGGACGTCTTGCCTTCACCGCCACCCAGCGGGTGATCGATCGGGTTCATCGCAACGCCGCGGTTATGCGGACGCTTGCCCATCCAGCGCTTGCGGCCGGCCTTGCCCAGATTCTGGTTCATGTGATCGGGGTTCGATACTGCACCGATCGTGGCCATGCACACTGCCGGCACGACGCGCATCTCGCCGGAAGACAATTTCAGCTGGGCATAGCCCGCATCGCGACCGACCAGCTGGGCATAGGTGCCAGCCGAGCGTGCAATCTGACCGCCTTTGCCGGGCTTCATCTCGACATTGTGAACAAACGTCCCCACCGGAATATTCGCCAAGGGCAAAGCATTTCCCGGTTTGACATCGGCCGTCGCGGAAGCCATTACCGTATCGCCCGCCTTGAGTTTTTGCGGTGCCAGAATATAAGCCAGCTCGCCATCCTTGTATTTGATCAAGGCGATAAAAGCCGTGCGGTTGGGGTCATATTCCAGACGCTCGACCACGGCCGGAACGTCCAACTTCTTGCGCTTGAAATCAACCAAGCGATAGGATTTCTTGTGGCCGCCGCCGCGGAAGCGCGAGGTGATACGACCGTCATTGTTGCGGCCGCCCGTCGAGCGCTTGCCCTCGGTCAGGGTTTTCACCGGCTTGCCCTTGTGCAGCTCCGAACGGTCGATTAAGACCAGCTGACGCTGCGACGGGGTGGTGGGTCTGTATTTCTTCAGTGCCATTTTTCTCTCCTACCCCTTTACGCTTGCGCCACATCGAGGGTTTGGCCTTCAGCCAGAGTCACGATCGCCTTTTTGACGTCCGAACGCTTGCCGATAAGTCCTTTGCGGGAACGCTTGGCCTTGCCCTTGAGGATCGAGGTATTCACGGCCGTCACTTTGACGTTGAACATTTTCTCAACCGCTTGTTTGATCTCGGGCTTGGTGGCACAGGACATCACGCGGAAGGAAACTTTGCCTTCCTGGCTACCCGTGGTGGCTTTTTCGGTCACCAGCGGCGAACGAATGATGGTCGCGGCACGCTCGAGCGAGACCGGCTTTTTCAGTTGGTATTTCGTCGTGCGGTTGCTCATGCCAAACGCTCCTCAAGTTCTTTTACGGCATCCTGCGTCAGAACAAGATGATCGTATTTCAGGATATCCTTCACATTCGCGCCAATGGTCGGCAGGGTCGCGATATGCGGAATATTGCTGACGGATTTGACAAAATTCTGATCCAGCTCGCCGCCGATGACGAACAGCGCATTGGCCAGATTCATTTTTTCCAGCTTCGACGCCATGTCTTTGGTCTTCATGGCTTTAGCCTTCGCCTCGTCGAGGATGACCAGCTTGCCGTCTTTGGCTTTGACTGACAGAGCCGAACGCAAAGCGGCGGCGCGCACTTTCTTCGGCAAATCCGTGGCGTGGGAACGCACAACCGGGCCGAATAACGTCTGGCCGCCGCGGTGTTGCGT
>CBFGSX010000121.1:0-2873 GCA_965651535.1 uncultured Alphaproteobacteria bacterium
GGGGTAAGGACTTCCTGTAACCCTTTGTCGGACATTTCAAAAACGCCGATTTCATCCGTCGCGCCAAAGCGGTTTTTTACCGCGCGCAAGATACGAAAGGCATGGCCGCGCTCGCCTTCGAAATACAGCACCGTGTCGACCATGTGTTCCAGCACGCGGGGGCCGGCAATCGTCCCTTCTTTGGTGACATGACCGACCAGCAACAGGCAAAAACCCTGTTCCTTGGCGGCGCGGATCAGCTCGGCGGCGCAGGCGCGCACCTGCGCGACCGTGCCCGGCGCGCTGTCAAGCTGGTCGAGATACATGGTCTGGATGGAGTCGATGACGACCGCATCGACGTTTTTCAAACTGGCTAGCACGTCGTTGACGTTGGTAGCCGTGGCCAGAGATACATTCGCACCCTCAAGTCCCATACGTTGTGCGCGCAATCTGACCTGATCGACGCTTTCCTCGCCCGAGATATAGGCACAGGCGTAATTTTTTCCGAGATTGGCGACGGCCTGAAGCAACAAAGTCGATTTCCCGATGCCCGGATCGCCGCCGATCAGCATGGCACAGCCGGGCACCAGCCCACCGCCGCACACGCGGTCGAACTCGCCGATCCCGCTCAGCCGGCGCGGCAGAGGGGCTTCCTGCCCTTTCAGATTAACATAGTCTATCGAAGACGCTTTGCTTTTCGATGTTTTGCCACCTGCAAAAGGCGAGGCTTTTTCAACCATTTCCTCGACCAGCGTATTCCACGCGCCGCAGCCCGCGCATTGTCCGCCCCATTTGGCATGGGGCGTGCCGCATTCCTGACAGACGAATTGGGTCGATTTCTTGGCCATCGGCCCATTCTATCAGGATTTCGCGTAGACAAAAGGCTGCAAATTCGGGAAAATTTAAGACCTCAACGCTCAAGTTATCTCCATGCCCCTTTCGCCCGAACAGCTCGATTTAAGCCAAAGCGCCGACAGCCAGGAAAAATTCCGCACCAAGCGGATTATCGCCTGGGAGGCCGCGCCGTTTTTGTTCTATCTGGCGGCTTTGGCCGGAGGCGCTCTGGCGCTCAAGGGCATCCCGCTGACCGATGCGCTCAAACGTGTCGAGGTGATGATTGCCGCCGGATTGGCGGCGCTTTTGGGCGTGATGATCGCGCTGGCCAGCTGGAAAATCCGCAACATCAAGCGCGATAACGATTATCGCCGCGCTATTCTGGTATCGGTGCTCGAGGGGCAGGGTGATGCTCATATCATCACCGACACGAAACAGCGCACGATCTACGCCAATACAAAATTTCAGAAAATCCTGCAGAAAAGCGCCGCCATGTCCGTGGCCGAGCTGCCGCTTTATCTGGCCAGCGCCAATGACGAGGTGGCTGACAATCTGCGCGCCTTTATCGAGCAGGCGAAATCCGGCATCGGCGGCGAGATGGTATTCCCGTTCTCGCATCAAAGCCAGAGCGGCTGGTATCGCCTGAGCGCGCGGCCCATCGAAGGCTGGCGCGGCTATATGCATTGGCAGCTGGACGACATCACGACCTCCTACGAGGAAAACCAGCGTCTGGGTCGCGAGCGTGTACGCCTGATCGAGTTTTTGGATCATTCTCCGGTCGGATTTTTCTCGGTGGACGAGAAGGGGCATTTCATTTTCGTCAACGACACGCTGGTGACGTGGCTGGGGGCCGAGGACAAGGATCTGTGCAACAGCACCTACAAGCTGGCGGATTTCGTGCTGGAGCTGCCTTCCGGGATGGCGCCTTACGACTTGATTCCCGAGGCGAACGACAACCCCGTGCAGCGCGGGGAGATCAAGATGCGCGCTTTTGACGGGCGCGAGTTTCAGGCCGCGATTTCACACACCGTTTTGCGCAGCACGGACGGCACGGTGCGGACGCGCTCGATCATCCGCGACCTGACGCCCGAGCGTGCATGGAAGACGGCGCTCAAGCAATCCGAAGACCGTTTCCAGCGTTTCTTTGAGGAAGCGCCGTTGGGGATTGCATTGGTGGATCGCGGCGGGCAGCTGACCGAATGCAACGAGGCGTTCGGCACGATGCTGGAAAAGCCGATGCACGAATTGCTGGGCGTGACGCTGATCGACCTTGTCGTCGAAGAAGATCGGCCCAAGGCGGAAAACGCCCTTGTGCGCAAGCCCGATACGCCGACGGAAATTTCTCTTGTTACCAAATCCGGCAAGATCGTCACCGTGCAAATGTTCCTCAGCCCCTTTATGGGCGAGAACGGCGTCGTGCTGCATTTCATCAATGTCTCCGAGCGCAAAAATCTCGAGGCGCAATTCACCCAATCCCAGAAAATGCAGGCCGTGGGTCAGTTGGCGGGCGGCATCGCGCATGACTTTAATAACCTGCTGACGGCGATGATCGGATTCTGCGATCTTTTGTTGATGCGCCACCGCGCGGGCGATCCGTCTTTTGCCGACATCATGCAGATCAAGCAAAACGCCAACCGCGCTGCCAATCTTGTGCGCCAGTTGCTGGCCTTTAGCCGCCAGCAAACCTTGCAGCCCAAGGTTCTGGACGTGACCGACGTGATTTCCGACGTGTCACATTTGCTGCGCCGCCTGATCGGCGCGAATATTGAATTGAAAATCACGCATGACCGCGATCTGGGCAATGTCAAGATCGATCAGGGCCAGATGGAACAGGTTCTGGTCAACCTTGCGGTCAATGCGCGCGACGCCATGCCGTCGGGCGGCACATTGACGATCAAGACGCGCAATTTCGCCAACCGCCAGAAAAAGCAAATGGTCGGCACGGATGAAATGCCGGCGGGCGAGTGGACGGCCATTGACATTATCGATACGGGGACGGGGATCCCGCCCGATGTTCTGGCGCGGATTTTCGACCCGTTCTTTTCGACGAAACCTTTGGG
>CBFGSX010000122.1:0-2660 GCA_965651535.1 uncultured Alphaproteobacteria bacterium
AGACCCGCGAAACCACCGTGCGGATGAACAGATCGTCATCCGCGACCAGCACAATATTTTCAGAGCGTTGCTTCCTGTCCGTCATGCATCATCCCCCATGGTTCAAACACCAATGTGGACGGGCGGGACGAATCCATTTTACGCTAAATTTGATGTGTATTTTATTAAAATACCGCGCTACACAAACGCATCCTCGGACGAGGCATTGAGGACATTGGCCTGAGATATAAGTCCAAGACCTTCAAAATAAACGCAATTACGACCGGAATCCTTGGCCTCGTAAAGGGCCTTGTCGGCGCGGTCGATAGCGGATTCCGCATCCTTGAGGCTTTCCTCGAGAATCACCCCCCCGATCGAGCAGGTGACCGAAATCTGGCCCTTGGAGGGGATCGAGAACGGCTGGTCCGCAATCACCTTGCGCAGGCGATAGGCCACGTCAAAAGCCGTATGACGGCCGATATTCGGCAGCACGGCCACGAATTCCTCGCCGCCCAGACGCGCCAGCATATCGAAGCTACGAATCTGTTTACCCAGACGCGCGGAAAACTCGCGCAGCACTTCGTCGCCGACGCCATGGCCATAGGTGTCGTTGATGTTCTTGAAATGGTCGATGTCGAACATCAGCACGCAAAGCGGCTTCATGCCGATATTGGCCTCCTCCATCATCTTTTTCAGATGCGCCATCAGGTAACGACGGTTAAACAACCCCGTCAAACTGTCGGTCAATGCCATCGAGATGCTGGTTTCGTAATTGGCGCGCAGCAATTTCTGATAGCGTCGGCGGCGCACTTGCGTCTTGATGCGCGCGCGCAACTCATTGCGGTCGACGGGGCGCAGCAAGTAGTCATGCGCGCCGTTGAATTCCAGACCTGTCGCCACGCGCACCATGTCCTGTTCATCGGCCAGCATGACAATCGGCACGGATTTCGTCACGCCATCAAGGCGCAGATGCGAGCACAAACGCAATCCGTCCTCGCCGTCAAGGTTAAGACTGACGAGAATGACATCGTAAGGCGTTTTTTCCGCCAGCTCCATCGCGCGCGTCCCGTTGGGGACGACGGTAACCTTGTGCTTGTCGCGCTGGAGCGATTCCACCAGGCGCTGGGCCTCGGACGCGCTGCCTTCGACCAACAAAATCTCGGCGGCGGATGTGTCCACGTCGCCCATGTTGATCTCCTGCGTCGCCGCGCCGAACTGGTGTGCCGTTTCCTCGCGCAGCATCCATTCATCGGCGGTCATCTTAAGGCGGATCAGCGAACGCACGCGGCTCATCAGCGCCAGATCGTTGACAGGCTTGCTCAGGAAATCGTCAGCCCCGGCCTCGAGGCCGCGCACGCGGTCGGAAATATCGGTCAGCGCCGTCACCATGACGACGGGGATGTTCTGGGTCGCCGGATCGGCCTTGAGTTTCTCGCAAACCTCGAAACCGTCCATGCCCGGCATCATGATGTCGAGCAGGATCACGTCGGGTTTTTCGGTTTTGGCTTTTTCGAGCGCTTCGGGGCCGCTCATCGCGGTGATGACGCGGAAAAACTCCCGCGCCAGTTTTGCCTCGAGCAATTTGACGTTGGGTGCAATATCATCGACGACGAGAATTTTTGCACTCACGAGGGACACCTTTATTTTATTACGGCTATTGCAAATAGCGTTGAACGACTTCGAGAAAACTCGACACGGAAATCGGCTTGGCGATGTAATCCTCGCACCCGCCTTGCAAAATTTTCTCCTCGTCACCTTTCATGGCAAAGGCGGTGACGGCGACGACGGGAATGGATTTGATGTTTTCGTCCTGCTTGATCCATTTCGTGACCTCGAGACCGGAAATCTCGGGCAGCTGGATATCCATCAGGATCAAATTCGGCTTGTGCTTTTTCGCCAACTCGAACGCATCGCGCCCGTTGCGGCTGGGAATTGTCTTATAGCCGTGCGCCTCCAGCAGATCCTGGAACAGCTTCATGTTCAGTTCGTTGTCTTCGACGATCAGAATGGTTTTGGCCATGGGGCGATTCCTTACTTTTCTACTTTGCGCGGAAAGGCCTTAAAATTCGCTAAAGTGTGGGGTTATGTATTAAGATACTGCTTTTTTTCTGGGTCCCTCGTGCTTGACACGCGGGTCCATGGGCCTTCGGATCAAGTCCGAAGGACCCAGATATCAAGAATCACCTTCCTTGCAGACGATCCAGGTTTTTCTCGACGATTCCCGGGCGTCCATCCCATGCTTCCAGCGCACGGCGGAAAGCCTGTTCGGCTTCGGCACGGCGCTTCTGTCCGGCCAGCGCCACGCCCAAAAGGTTGTTCAGCTGCGGTGCGGATGATTCGGGCGACTGCACGAGGCGCGCCATCAGGCGTTTTTCGGCATCCTTGTAATACCCCTGATCCAGCAACAGGCGGCTATAAGCCATAAAAACGGGATCGGGAATTTCCGTGATGCTCTTGGCCTTGACGAAAGGCTTGAGCAGTTCGGCGGCATCCTTGGGCTTGCCGGCGCGGCGCAGCGCATCGGCATAAGCGCCAATGATCGCAGGCTGGCCTTTATATTTCTGATAGAGCGATTCATACGAGGGCAAAATCTTGACCGGGGTGACTTCGCCGCTTAGGACTTTCTCATCCAACGCATGAAGATCGCTCTGTAACCGACTGGATACCGTATCCGATGCCGT
>CBFGSX010000123.1:0-2485 GCA_965651535.1 uncultured Alphaproteobacteria bacterium
ATCCGTACGAGAAGGGGCCGATCAGCCCGCGTTTCCGCGGCGAACACGCGCTGCGCCGTTACCCGTCGGGCGAAGAACGCTGCATCGCGTGCAAATTATGCGAAGCCATTTGCCCGGCCCAAGCCATCACGATCGAGGCCGAACCGCGCGAAGACGGCTCCCGCCGCACGACGCGTTACGATATCGATATGACCAAGTGCATTTACTGCGGCCTGTGCGCCGAAGCCTGCCCGGTCGATGCCATCGTTGAGGGGCCGAATTTTGAATTCGCCACCGAAACCCGCGAGGAACTCTATTACAACAAAGAGAAATTGCTGGCCAACGGCGACCGCTGGGAAGCCCAGCTCCAGTCGAACATTCTGGCCGATGCGCGGTATCGTTAGAGGTTGAAAATGGTCAATGCAATTAAGTTACTAACTGTAATGGCGATTGGATTTCTCTTGGTTGCTTGTGATCAAAAGTGGTCAAAAGATGATAAAGAAAATGCTAGGCATTTTGTTAATTCTATTGAATTGGTGCTTCAAGCGCACTCCATTTCAAATAGTGGTGTTTCAGATACAGTAAGTCAATCTGATATAAGTCAAGTCCTTAGCTTATATGAACACGCTTTATCTGAATCGGGAAAAGTAACGGATGACGTGTTGGAAAAGGCACACTCTGAGTTACCAAAACACTATCGTCTTTATTTTCAAAAAGGGTTAGAGCTTCGAATTAAGAATTTGAAAGAATACAAGCCATATGATGAAATTCAAGGATCGGCGTTAATGGATTCATGGGGCGATTGGTTTGAAAAAAATAGACAGAACATTAGGATACCCAGATAGCTTATGATCTTTACATCCTCCACCATGGAAGGCCGGTTTCATATTCCGGTTCCCGCAGGCGGCACGAAAGTGCTGCTGCACTCGTGCTGCGCGCCATGTTCGGGTGAGGTGATGGAGGCAATGCTGGCCTCGGGGCTTGATCTGACGATCTATTTCTACAACCCGAATATCCATCCGAAAAAAGAATACGAAATCCGCAAAGAGGAAAACATCCGCTTTGCCGAGAAGATGGGCATTCCCTTTATCGATGCCGATTACGACACGACCAATTGGTTCGAGCGCGTCAAAGGCATGGAGTGGGAGCCGGAACGCGGCATCCGCTGCACGGAATGTTTCGATATGCGTTTCGAGCGCACGGCGCTCTATGCGCATGAGAACGGGTTCAAGACGTTTACATCCTGCCTCGGCATTTCGCGTTGGAAAAACATGGAGCAGATCAATGGCTGTGGCCATCGTGCCGCTTCGCGTTACCCCGATGTTGAATATTGGGATTATAACTGGCGCAAGCAGGGCGGCGGCGCGCGTATGATCGAAATTTCCAAGCGTGAAGAATTCTATCAACAGGAATATTGCGGTTGTATTTATTCTTTGCGCGATACGAACGCGTGGCGCGTGCAAAATGGCCGCGAAAAAATCCAGATCGGCGTGAAGTATTATTCCATTGAGGGGTCGACCGAGTAGTCTTGGTTTGTGCCGAACCCTCACCTCGATCCTCTCCCTTCAAAGGGAGAGGAAGTTTTTGGTGAAGTATTATTCCATTGATGTTACAGAGTAATGGACCCTCGCTTGCGCAAGGGTTACGAATTACCTCGTAATGCTTGCGAAAGCGAGCATCCACTCTTGTGGTTATCGAGTCGTTTTTGAGCGGCTTTTGATGTCATAATATACATCTCTTTCTCTCTGAAATCACAGCAAAAAGAAATCCGGCTATATAATGTGCGACCCCTTGCGCCGCAACGGCGCTGCGTTATGCTGGGGGCCACGCCCGATCGGGCCATATTCTGTGACCTTTTCGGGTTCGTCTTCATGATTATTGCCGACCTTTTGTTTACCCTTTTTGCCGCGCTTTTGGTCCTCAGCAGCGTTATCGTGATCTCGGCGAAAAACGCGGTGCATTCCGTTTTGTTTCTGATTTTGGCATTCTTCAATGCCGCCGGGATTTTTGTTCTGATGGGCGCGGAATACGTCGCGATGTTGCTGGTCATTGTTTATGTCGGCGCGGTGGCGGTGCTGTTCCTCTTTGTCGTGATGATGCTGGATATCTCCGCAATCTCGGATCGCGGCGGGTTCAAGCGGCATCTTCCTGTGGGTCTGGGCGTCGGTGCCATTCTGTTGGCCGAGCTGGTGCTGGTGTTCAAATCGTGGCAATCGGCTGAGGCCGCGATCAACAACCGCCTGTTCCCCGCCGCCAATCAGGATAATGTCGGCAGCGCCAAGGCCATCGGCAATTTGCTCTATACGGATTACATCTATGCGTTTCAGGTCTCGGGCCTGATTTTGCTGGTGGCGATGATCGGCGCGATCTTGCTGTGCCACCGTGTGCGCGGCGGTGTGCGCCGTCAGAAAACATTGTCGCAAGTCACGCGCACGCCCGACGACGCGATGGAGATCGTCGCGGTTGAAACCGGAAAAGGGGTGTCGTGATGCTGCAGGCTGTCGGT
>CBFGSX010000124.1:0-2311 GCA_965651535.1 uncultured Alphaproteobacteria bacterium
GGGTTACGCACCAGCGTGCCAGCTTTGCGAGCCGGAACTTTGCGCAGGGTGACTTTGAGCAGACCCGGCAGCACGAACTGGCCGGCGCCTTTCGGGTGAACCGAACCGAGGAAAGCGCTTTCGATCGTCGCAAGAACATTCGCAGCTTGCTTGCGGCTGATTTCGTTCTGCTCGGCGATGATGTTGAGCAGAGCCGACTTCGTCAGGGTCTGACGGATCGGGCCGAGAGCTTTCGGAGCGGCGGCTTTCTTGGTGGCTTTCTTCACGGTTTTTTTGACAGTTTTCTTGGCGGCGGCTTTCTTTTTAGCCGGGGCCTTTTTGGTTGTTTTCTTTTTAGCAGCCATTGGGTTTCCCTTTCATGTTGGCGTGAGAGATAGAAATCTCCCCTGATTCATTAGCACGGCTGCAAATCCGTGCAAGAGGTTTTCTTATTTCCCAAGGAAAACAGCCAAATTACGATTCCAGCCATCGTAAAGCCCATCGCGTTCGGTCTTTTCCATACGCGGATCATAACGCGTCGCACAGGCCCAAGAGTCGCGGATTCCCTGCAAATTATTGTATATTCCGGCATACAGCCCCGCCAGATAAGCCGCCCCCAAAGCCGTCGTTTCGGTCACATGGGGCAGCTCGATGCGCGCCTGCAACATATCGGCCAGAAACTGGCAGACGAAGCCATTGGCCACCAAACCGCCATCCGCGCGCAGCGTTTTCGGCATGATTCCCGAGTCGGCTTCCATCGCCCGCAACAGGTCGAGCGTCTGATATCCTTGGGCCTCGAGCGCGGCGCGGACGATATGCGCCTTGGTGCTTTCGCGAGTTAGGCCCATGATCGCGGCGCGCGCTTTGGGCTGCCAATGCGGCGCGCCAAGACCGGTAAAGGCCGGGACAAAATACACGCCGTTATTGTCGGGCACGGACAGAGCGAGAGCCTCGGATTCCGGCGCGGCCTTGATGACGCCGAGGTTGTCGCGCAGCCATTGCACCGCCGCTCCGGCGATAAAAATAGAGCCCTCCAACGCATAGCTCGTCTTCCCGTCAAAACGGTAGGCAATCGTCGTCAAAAGACGGTTCTTTGACGCCTGAAATTTATCGCCGATATTGAGCAGGGCAAAACACCCCGTTCCATAGGTGGATTTCATCATCCCCGGCTCAAAGCACGCCTGGCCGATCAGCGCGGCGTGCTGGTCGCCCGCCATGCCGCCGATGGGAATGGCGCGGCCGAACAGCGTCGTGTCGCCATAATGCGCGACATTATCCTTGACCTCGGGCAACAGGCTGCGCGGAATGTTATAGAGTTCCAAAAGCTCGTCGTCCCAGTCATGGGTGACGATGTTGAAAATCCCCGTGCGCGAGGCATTGGTCGCATCCGTGGCGTGGACGCGGCCCTCGGTCAGCCGCCACAGCAAAAAGCAATCCACCGTCCCAAAAGCCAGACGGCCTTCATTCGCCGCCACGCGCGCGCCGGGAACATTGTCCAACAGCCATTTGATCTTGGTGCATGAGAAATAGGGATCGACCAGAAGGCCCGTCTTTTCCGTGATGGTTTTTTCATGCGGCTTGATGGTCGTGCAGAAATCCGCCGTGCGGCGGTCTTGCCATACGATGGCGTTGTAAATGGGTTTGCCCGTTTCACGATCCCAGATAATCGTCGTCTCGCGCTGGTTCGTAATGCCGATGGCGGCACAGTTTGCGGCCTCGGGATGTTCCATGACCTGACGGCAAGCGGCGAGGGTGTCGGCCCAGATATCCTCGGCATCCTGTTCGACCCATGATTTTTGGGGGTAGTGCTGTTTCAGCTCTTTCTGCCCCGTCGCGATGATCTTACCGTCATGCGAGAACAAAATCGCGCGGGAACTCGTCGTGCCTTGGTCAATGGCGAGGAGGGTGGGTCGGGTCATAAAATAAGATTAGCGGCATTTTGGTGCCTTGACAAAAGGCGAAACTTATAGGAATATAATACTACAGACGCCCGGATTCCATCCGGGCTTTTTTCGTTTTCCGACCCAGAGAATTCCATGCAGTTGACACTTCAACGGCGTGTGTCCCGCGACACGAATGCCGAACCCGATGACGTGCGCGCTTTAAAAAAGGCGCTGAACCGTCTGGGTTACTACATACCTGATAAAAAGAATGGCATTACCAAAATCGCCCTACCTGACGGGGAAACCGCCAAGGCGCTTAACAAAGCCCTCGCTGAACAGGTTGCCGATAAAACTATCACGCTCCAATGGCACTGCGCCGGAGATCAGAACAGCTGCAATGCTTGCATCGCCCATGATGGAACGCTTGTGCAAACAGATAGCGAAAATAC
>CBFGSX010000125.1:0-2275 GCA_965651535.1 uncultured Alphaproteobacteria bacterium
CGCGCTCGGGGCAGGGCATCGAGACGTTGCCCTGTTGCGGCAGGGGCGATTTATCGGGCGCGACGTCGTGAAAGACACGCCACAGCGCGGCCTTCAGCTCGAGCGCCGCGGGCTTTAGCAAATCTTTCTGATACAAATAATACGCGCCGATGCGCACGCCCAGATTGCCTAAGGTCTGGCGTTCTTCCTTGGTCAGGGGGGCGAGCATCTCGGCGATTTTCGAGCGCAGTATAACGCCGCTCGCCTCGAAAAGCTGGAAAGCGATGCCTTTGGCCGGGCCTTTGACCTCGTTGTTTTCAAGCGTCATCAGCGCGGCGAGGGTTTTGTCCTTGTGCGCGTTCAGCCAGTTTTCCAGTTTCTGCGCGATGATTTTATTTTGCGCGTCGTCGAGCAAATCGCCGTGCAGGGTTTTGATTTTCGGCTGGAGCAACGCCGCACCCTTGTGCAGGCGGGCGACGGGATGTTTTTCATCGCCGATCTGCCACAAAACCGCGCCCGCCGCGTCGAGCGACAGGTTTTCCATCGGCGCGTCGGCGAATTCTGTCACGGCCTTGGTCAACGGTTCTTTTAATACCGCGCGCGCCGTTTTCATCACGGCGTCGTTATCGCTGTTTGCAAAAGTCTCGTCGGCCATAAAACGCCATCCTTTAAGTTGTCCGATGCGGTGCCCTTCGACGATCACCGTGCCATCGGCCTGTATTCCGCCAAGGAGTGTATCGCGGCTGGCCAATCCGCGCAACAAGCTGGAGGTTCTTTTGTCGACGAAACGCTGCGTCAACTTATCGTGCAGTGCATCAGAAAGCCTGTCCTCGATCTGTCTTGTGACGGCTTGCCAATGCTGGCCGTCGCGCACCCATCCCTTGCAATGCGTGATGTATGTCCAGGTGCGCGTATAGGCGATGCGCGTCAAAAGCGTGTCGAGATCGCCGTCCATGCGGTCAAGTCGTTGAATCTGCTCGGCGCACCAATCTTCATCCAGATGTTCGTCGGTCGCCAGCGTCGTGAAAATGCGCGCCAGCAGGATGTGATGCTCGTCCGTCAGGGTCTTGCGAAAATCGGGAATGGCGCAGACTTCCCACAAGAGCCGCACCCTATCCATCGAGGAGGCAATATCGCGTATCCGGCTGTTTTTCGACAGAGCCGCCAAAGCCGTGTGATCGTCTGCCTGCCGCGCGGGGACAAAGCCATCTTCCCTTGGCGCGACGGCAAGGCTTTTGAGCAGATGATCGAGGGATTGGAATTCCAATCTGGGATTGCGCCAGCGTATTTCAGAAACGGGATCGAACTGGTTCCCTTCGATGGCCTCGGCGATTTTTTCGTCCAGTCCGTCAATCTGGTCGGTCGTGCCGAACGTGCCGGCATTGCGACAGCGTCCGGCGCGCCCCGCGATCTGGGCCAGCTCGTCGGGGCGCAGATCGCGCGGACGCACGCCGTCGAATTTGCGCGTCGCCGCCAAAGCGACGTGGTCGATTTCCATGTTCAGCCCCATGCCGATCGCGTCGGTGGCGACGATGTAATCGACTTCGCCGCTTTGATACATGGCGACCTGCGCGTTGCGGGTGCGGGGGCTGAGCGCGCCCAGCACGATGGCCGTGCCGCCGCGCTGCAGCCGCACCTGTTCCGCAAGGCGGTAGACGTCGTTGACGTTGAAAGCGACCACCGCCGAGCGCGGCGGCAGGCGCGAGATTTTCTTGTAGCCGGACTAAGTCAGTGGCGACATCCGTTCGCGCGTTTCGATGCGGCACTCGGGCAAAAGGCGGCGGATCATGGGGATCATCGTGGCGGCACCCAGAAACACCGTTTCTTCAAAGCCGCGCGCCCGCAGCAGCCGGTCGGTAAAAATATGCCCGCGCTCGGCATCGGCGCAGAGCTGAATCTCGTCGATGCACAAGAACTCGACGGGGATCGATACCGGCATGGCCTCGACGGTGCAGACGTAATATTGCGGCTTGGGCGGGATGATTTTTTCCTCGCCGGTGATCAAGGCGACTTTCATGCGGCCCTTCATGTCCACAAGGCGGTCGTAATTCTCTCGCGCCAAAAGCCGCAGCGGAAAGCCGATCATCCCCGTCTGATAGGAAGCCATGCGCTCGACGGCGTAATGGGTCTTGCCCGTATTGGTCGGCCCCAAAAGGGCGGTCAGCAGGGATTTGGTCTCGGCGGCGCGCATGATGGACTCCGTTATAGCGCGAAAATTTTACGAACCAATGCGCATTTGCCTCTGGCCGAAGGATGGGAAACGCCTTAAATTGACGGTATGCGCTTTTTTCCTGTT
>CBFGSX010000126.1:0-2187 GCA_965651535.1 uncultured Alphaproteobacteria bacterium
CTCTGGGTCGCCCGCTGTCGGCATAGTCTGCTCACAGCGGCAAACGTGCATGGACGCAAATACTGGCGTCATCCCGGCCACCGAGCCGGGATCCTCGGGCGATAGAACGAATTGCCCAAGGATGGCGGGTCAAGCCCGCCATGACGAAGAAATGAGGAGAATGAATGTTCGGTTCTTTGACCGACAAACTGGGGGGGATTTTCGACCGTCTGCGCGGGCGCGCAAGCCTAAGCGCCGAAGACGTGCAATCCGCCATGCGCGAAATCCGTATCGCCCTTTTGGAGGCCGATGTCGCCCTGCCCGTCGTCAAGGATTTCATCGCCAAGACCACCGAGCGCGCCACGGGGCAAAACGTCCTATCGGGCATCAATGCCGGCCAGCAAGTCGTCAAGATCGTCCATGACACGCTGGTGGAATCTCTGGGCGCGTCCGAGCCGCTGGCCATTTCCGCCGCGCCTAGCATTTATTTGCTGGTCGGCTTGCAAGGCGCGGGTAAAACCACCACCGCCGGGAAATTGGCTTTGCGTCTGAAGAACGAGCGCAAAAAAGTCCTGCTGGCCTCGCTCGACGTAAAACGTCCCGGCGCGCAGGAACAGCTGGCGCAGATCGGCAAACAGATCGACGTCGCCACGCTTGAGATTGTCGCCGGGCAAGACCCATTGAAAATCACCGCACGCGCCGTGGACGAAGCGCGCAAGACGCATTGCGATGTTCTCATCCTGGATAGCGCCGGACGCCTGAGCATCGACGATGACTTGATGACGGAAATCGCCGCCGTGAAAAAAGCGGCCAACCCGACGGAAACTTTGCTTGTCGCGGACTCCATGACGGGTCAGGACGCCGTCAACACCGCCAAGAATTTCAACGAACGCATCGGCCTGAGCGGCATTATCCTGACGCGCGTCGACGGCGATGCGCGCGGCGGTGCCGCCTTGTCCATGCGGGCCGTCACCGGCAAGCCGATCAAATTCGTGGGCCTTGGCGAGAAAATGGACGCGCTGGAGCCGTTCCATCCCGACCGCCTTGCCGGACGTATCTTGGGCATGGGCGACATCGTGTCCTTGGTCGAAAAAGCCGCGGCGAATGTCGATCAGGAACAAACAGCCGCAATGGCTGCGAAAATGCAAAAAGGCCAGTTCGACCTGACGGATTACATGGCTCAGATGGAGCAAATGCAGAAAATGGGCGGCATGGGCGGGATCATGAACATGCTGCCGGGCATGGGCAAATTGCAACAGGCGCTCGAGGGCGCCGATATCGAGAACAAAGTCTTCAAGCACCACCGCGCGATGATTTTGTCGATGACGCCGCAGGAGCGGCGCAACCCCAAGATTTTGAATGCGTCGCGCAAGCAGCGCATTGCAAAAGGTTCGGGCGCTTCGGCGTTCGAATTGAACCAGATGCTGAAACAACACCTCAACATGCAGGACATGATGAAACGTTTCGGCAAAATGGGCAAAAAAGGAATTCTCCGTCAGGGACTGGGGTCTTTGATGGGAAATAAAGGCTTTTAATTTTAAACCAAAGGAGAAAACAATGGCCTTGAAAATTCGCATGGCGCGTCGTGGAACAACCAACCGCCCGTTCTATCACATCGTGGCGGCCGACAGCCGCAAGCCGCGCGACGGCGCCTATCTCGAGAAGCTGGGCACTTATAATCCGCTTCTGCCGTCGGACAACCCCCAGCGCGTGACGCTGGAAGCCGAGCGCATCAAGCATTGGCTGAGCGTCGGTGCGCAACCGTCCGAGCGCATCGCCAAAATTCTGTCGCAAAACGGCCTGGGCAAGGCTCCGGTTATCACGGAAAAGCCGAAAAAATCCGCGCCAAAGAAAAAAGCTCAGGAACGCGCCGAGGCCAAAGCTGAAAAAGAAGCGGCACTGAAAGAAGCCGCCGCAGCACCGAAAGAAGAAGCCGCCCCTGCGGAAGCACAAGCCGAAGCTCCGGCAACGGAAGAAACGCCTGCCGCCTAAGCACATACTGTCATCCCCGACCGCGCGCAGCGCAAGCCAGCGCGAGATCGGGGATCCAGTCAAATGAAAAGTAAGGCGCAATAATAATGGCTCTGGATTCCCGCTTTCGCGGGAATGACGGGTAGGAAAAATGGCAGACGACCTGATCGAGATCGGATTTATTCGCGCCGCCCACGGGCTGCGCGGTCAGGTCGTCGTCCATGCCCATTCGGGACA
>CBFGSX010000127.1:0-2082 GCA_965651535.1 uncultured Alphaproteobacteria bacterium
ACCCGATCCCGAGGGCTATTTCCTCGCGGCCCAGAAACTGGGCCTCGGCACGGAGGAATGTCTGGTCATCGAAGACAGCCCCACGGGTGTCCGTTCGGGCAAAGCCGCAGGATGTTTCACGATTTTGTGGAAACACGCCGAGATGTCGCCGCAATTCCCCGTCGATCCTGATTTGACGGTGGATGATCTGGGCGCGGTGTTGTTGTAACTCATCGTCATTCCCGCGAAAGCGGGAATCCAGAAGAATTCTAGCTGGATCCCCGCCTGCGCGGGGATGACAACTCAAGAATAACTAAACCTTCCGTCGAACAAAGACCACCGGGGCGATTTCGGTGATGATGCTGCGTTTGACGCGATCTTCAAAAGCACGCTGCGTGCCTTTGGCGTCGGGATCGGTATAACCTTTCAGCACCAGCCATTCTTTCTCTTCGCCGACGAACAGCTTCATCGTGCACAACCCGTCGGCGCGGCGCAGATGGACAATGTCGCCCTTGGCGGTTTTCAGCATCGGCGAACAGACGCACAGAAAACCGGGCTGCAACCCCTCGGGAATCAAGCCTTGTCCGTGGACGACCACCGCAAAAGCCTTGGGATCGGGCATATCCAACGTAGTCTGGATGCGGGAATTTTGCGGGCTGTACCATCCGGCGTCCTTGGACTCCGCAAAGCCCGTTACCGGAAAACCGCGCGAGGCGCTGGGCTCGAACGAGTCGTTGGCCTCGACGCTGCCCTCGCCCGTGGCCAGCCAATGCATCGACACGCCCGCTGCCGCGCAAAGCTTGCTGATCGCTGTGAAAGTCGGCTGGTTCTCGCCGCGCAGATAACGAATGACGGCATCCAGCGACACGCCCGCAATATCGGCCGCCTCGCGGCGCGTGCCGACGCGGTCGGCGACGACGCGCAGACGTTCGACAAATTTTTTCGACAGCGGTTTCATGGTCGGTTCTCCAAAGCCCGACCATAGAGTAAATGCGGCGCAGTCGTTTACATATAAGAAATTATACTGATTTTAACTTGAACTACAGTCTTTTATAAGATAATATTCTGATATGCACAAGGAAACATTCTCTGTCTCTCAAAACCCTGAAACACTTGAATTGCTGAAACGGCATTTCTGGTGCGATTTTTCGGACATGATCCCATCGATGAAGTGGGACGAGCCGCAAACAGAAAACTAGAACTTATTGCAATTTCGGCAGGGCTGGTCGCCGAACACGCCGCAGACGGGGCATTTTTCGGCATCGACCACCGAAGCGTCACCGACCCTATCCTTGTTGTCGGCCTTGCGCAAACCCGACAGGAACTTGAACGCCGTCACCGCCAGCCACGCGCCGATCAGAAATTTCAAGAATGCAGCCATAGCGAATTGCCTTTTTTGATGATCGCGCTCGCGCGCTTCGTGTAATCGTTTCCGGCACCGTGATGTAACACAAGCCCGGGCAAAATCAACAGCGGCGCTTTGGAGCCCTTTGTCCCCTGGATAATCACGCGCTTGGCGGCCTCGCCCTCGCGGGGCCAAAACGGAAACACTGTCACGCCGCCGCAGAATTTTTTCATCCGCGTAATAATCTCGTCCGTGCGGTCGGCGGTGTGGATGATGGTAAACGTGCCTTTGGGTTTCAGGAAACGGTTCGCCGCCTGCATCCATTTTTCCAGGCCTTCGGGCTCTTCCTGCCGCGCGACCTTGCGCAATGCTTTCGACCGGGCTTTTTTCTGTTCTTTGTAAAAAGGCGGATTGGCCATGACATGATCATAGATCGGGCATTCCCATGGTGATGATTGTGTGCGCCGACTTGCCTGACATCATCTTTCGCGGCCAGTCACCTTCCTCATCAGGCTCAGCCAGAAAATATCCGCCGCGGGCGGCCTGTTCGAAAAAGCAGCGAAGACGGGCCGGCATGCCGCCCAGCCAGAGCGGGAACATGATCACAAGGTGATCGGCACCGGCAATTTTTGTCCGTTCACTGTATACAGGCTCAGGCGGCGGCTCGGCAAAAGCGGCCACACTGTCAAGCAATGCCACATCAAGATCGGCGATTCTGATGCGGCACTTTTTTTTCAGGCCGATGATCCGCGTTCACT
>CBFGSX010000128.1:0-2034 GCA_965651535.1 uncultured Alphaproteobacteria bacterium
ATATTGAGGTGGCGGATATCGGCACGTCGGCAGATGATCTTGTGGCGGTTCTGACCGAGGTCAAGCAACCGGTTTGCGAGCGTATTGCCAAGCAGGTCGGCGGCGAGGCAGCAACCGTTCCCGATGGCGGTGACACGCAGGCCAATATTGCAGCAGGCGGCGTAACGCTTTCGGGCGCAGGGATCAGCGGCCAGGCTTTTGGCTGTATAGAAACAACCGATACTCCCGCGAAATTCGTCTATTACCACGTTCTGGTTGAAAACTAAGTCAAACGAAATGTTTTCCGGTTTAAGGGAGAGCGGATGCAAATCCGCTCTTCTTTTTTTGTTATGCCCGCGCAAGGGTGACAGGCAAGGGTGACAGGATGGGTCATTCTTGAGTCTGGTACATGACCAAAATTAAGGTGGCGTCTCAGCTTGAAAAATTGTCATTCCGGCGAAGGCCGGAATCCAGTCGAATGACAGGTTTTGTGCCGTTGGACCCCGGCCTTCGCCGGGGTGACGGATAGAGAAAATGCCGAATTGAGACACAACCAAAATTAATACTCCCTTTACTTGCCCAAACCTAATCTCGGAGGAGGGGAAAAGGGCCATGAAAGACCGAAGCGCGCGCCAAGAAAATAATCAAAACGGCAATGTTTTATTTTATATTCTGATCGCGGTCGCGCTTGTCGGGGCGCTGACCTATGTGATGTCGCGCGGCGCGGGCGATAGCGGCACCGGAGCGGTGGCGACGCGCATTTCCGAGGACATCAAGGCGCAGGCCCAGACCATCCGCGCGGCCGTTCTGGAATGCGTTCTTGTGCATAATTACGGCTATCCGGCAGAGCCGGGTTCCGGGCTTGTCGCCGATCTCGAATGCCAGGTGGACGACGTGCCGAATTACGTCGAAATTTTCTCCGGCGCGACGGGGCGCTTCCTGCCCCAGCCGCCCGGCCCTTTCACGGGATGGACCTATACGGTCGACACCGGCACCACGCCGGACAGCATCTATATCGAGTTGTCGCACGCCATGGATTGCACGGGCGATATGGGGGTCCGATCGGCCCTTTCCATTCTCCAGACGCAATTCACCGCCGATGAAACAAACGGCACGGTGTGCAACGGCACGGAGGCGACGTTTCGGCTGAATCTCGTTGTCGGTTCATAAGGAAATGACTAAGGGGACCCGTGTTAAAATGGGTTTTTGTCCATCCAGAGGAGGGATAGTGCCGAAATTCCCTGCCGGATTTCTGACCGATCAAAAGGGTAATATCCTGACGGTTGCGCTGGCGACGGTCGGGATGGTCGGCTTGCTTTCCTATGGCGCCTATAGTCTTCTTTCCGGCCCGCTGCGTTCGGCGGTGACGGTGACCAAGGTTGAAAAAATCCGCACCGATCTGGCGGCGGTGGCCCAAATACTGGCCGAGGCCGCAACCGATATCGACACCGATCCACAAGTCGAGCCCCCCGATCCGGACACACCGGCCACGCACGCGCCTGCGGGCGGCGGCGGCGTGCCGCCTGCATTATTTCCGAATGCGGTCGATCCGTGGAACCAGCCTTTGGGCTATTGCGCATGGAACCATCACGGCGATACGACTGGCACGGGCGCGCGCCTGGTCGGCGAGGCGGTTCCGGCGGGTAATCCGGTTATCGTTGTCGTGTCGTCCGGGCCGGATCGCGTGTTCCAGACGACATGCGCCGATGCGCCGACTTATCTTGACGGCAGCAGTGCGGGCGATGACATCGTGTTCCGTCTGAACGGGGACGGCACGACATCGGGCGGGCCGGGCGGCGGCGCGTCGGGCGGCACGGTGGAATACTGGGAAAGGCAAAATCCCGGCGATGAGATCAAATACGAGGATGACAGCGTGCTGGTCGGGAATGTTGCAACCCCGTCGGCGGCGGATTTTCAGGTCGAGCTGGGCTCCGAGATCGACGGCGATCTGACGGTGGCGGGAACCACCGGGATCGGCGGAAACGCGACGATCGGCAACAGCGTCGTGTTCGTGAATAACGGCGACGTGGTCGCGGGCAGCGTCGTCGATGCGGG
>CBFGSX010000129.1:0-1995 GCA_965651535.1 uncultured Alphaproteobacteria bacterium
CATTGGGGGGGGGGGGGGCCTCGGGGGGGGGTCGCCGGGGGCGGGGGGGGGCGGGGGGGGCGGCTGCCCGGTGGGCGAGGCGGAAACGGACGTTTTTGGATGGACAATTCTCCTGTCGCGATTAAAGGGATTTCGGAATGCGAGTTCTACGCTATTGGCGTTAAGAAATCAAGGTGCAAAGGGGTTTTCCGCCGCAAACCCTCTTGACCTTCTTTTTTCATAATGCAATAATCCTTTTCATCGAATCGGTCATCTGGAGCACCCTAATATGAACAGCATGAAAAACACCGCCTATAGCTTTTCCATTTCCGGGTTGAAGCTCCGCCAGAACGAGATGCGCGCTATCGGCGTGGATCGTATGAAAGAAGCGCGTCAAGACGCGGATACGCGCTGCATCAAGTCCCAGAACGCCACGATCGGCGCCGTTCTGGGTGGTATTGTGTCCGGCGCGGTGTGCGCGATAAGCGGTTATGCCATGAAGGAAGGCACCATACCGGACGGGGCCGCCGCGCTCGCTTTGACCACGTTCGGTTCGGCGGCCGTGTTATCCGTGGCCAATTTCTTTACCCAGCGCGAGAAATTCCGTCAGGCCAAGGCCGACAAACAGGAGTTTGACAAGGCCGTCGTGTTTTTGACCCGCGACCCGGACGACGCGCAATGCCCGGACACCGTGAAAGATATGCGGGCACGGGGAATCCTGTATGGTGGTGGGCCGCGCATCAGTTAATTTTCCCCGGATGACAGCGGCGGCGGAATTGCTATACTTGTCCGCATGATCGCTTTTTATCCCGGCTCTTTCGATCCCATCACGCGCGGCCATCTGGACATCATCCGCCGCTCGCTGACATTCGCGCCGCAACTTGTCATCGGCGTCGGGCAAAACAACTCCAAATCCGTCCTGTTCAATTCGGCCGAGCGCACCGACCTTGTCAACGCCGCGCTCAAGGAAGCGCTGACCAAAGCCGAGCTGGCCCAGATCACCGTGCGCTCTTATAACGGCGCGACAGTCGATGCCGCGCAAAAGATCGGCGCGACCATCGTCATCAAGGGGCTGCGCGGCGCGACGGATTTCGCCTATGAAGAAAATATGTCGATCGTCAACCGCCATCTGGCGCCCGATCTCGAAACCGTATTTTTGTTCACCGATAACAGCCTCCGCGACGTGTCGTCGAGCATCGTCAAGGAAATGGCCGTTTCCGGCATCCCGCCTGAAAAATTCGATCATTACCTGACCCCGACCGTGCGCGATGCGGTGCTGGGGCGTCTGCGGAAATCCGGTGTCGCATAACGTCCCCCTGCTCTATCTTTTCGGCTATCCCGGCGTGGGCAAGAATACCGTCGCGCGCGAGATCGAATCCCGAACGAATTTCATCGCCATTCAGAACCACCTGATCAGCAACGCCTTCCGCCATGTCATGGCCAAGCAACCCGAGAGTGAATATCCGCGCCTTGAAAAACTGGTCAAACATCACAGCATGAAAGCGTGGCTCAACTTTCTGGACTTCGTGACCGAGGCTGCACCGCGCAACGGGCTGATCTTTACCTCGGTGCTGTATCAGAACGACCCCGACCGCGTTGAATTTTTCGATTACATCGCCAACTGGGCGCTGGCCAAGGGGCGCGCATTTTATCCCGTGAAATTGATCTGCTCGCGCGACGAGATTCTGCGACGCGCCACCAGCGTGAACCGCCACCCGGAATTCAAGCTGACCGATCCGCAAACCTTGTCCAAGATCATGGACAACAATGTGCTGCTGACGCCACAGCATCCGAATCTGATCGAGATCGACACCACCGCCCTTCCCGCGGCGGGCGTGGCGGAGAAAATCCTGGATTCAATCAAAGCCTAGCGACAGCCGCCCGCGGCGAATGCGCCGTATCCGGAAAAGCCGCTCAAATGATACAGACATCCCGAAGCCAGAAGCGACGTTACATCCCCGTCATCGCCGCCCGTCGCCGTATTCAACATACTTAAATAGACAATCTCGTCCAGCG
>CBFGSX010000130.1:0-1983 GCA_965651535.1 uncultured Alphaproteobacteria bacterium
GGGTCTAGCCGAATGCCGTAATCCCCGTTCACGGCCATGACGTATATTTGATGATCCATGCGGAACTCGCCAAGGAAGTCGGCGTGCCGCATACGATCATTCCGGCCAATGGCGATATCATTGTGCTGCGCGAGACGGGGCCGGAAAAAATCGGACAGGTCACCGCCAGCCTGATGGCGGTGGACGGCACGCGCGTCGTGCCGATGAAGGACTCTCTATTATTAAAGGAACGCCACCGTATTTCCAGCGAGGGCAGCGTCGTGGCGACCGTCGTTTGCGACCGCGAAGGTTTTCTCATTCACGATCCCGTCTTTTCGATCGTGGGTCTTGGCGCGGATGAAAGCGACCAATACGAGCTGGAAGATGTCATTTTGAACGATATCGACGCGGCGATCGAAAAAGCCGATCCGGGCGAGCGCATGGATGGCGAACGTCTGCGCGAGCTGATCCGTTTGGTGATCCGCCGCCGCATCAAGAAAGAGACGGGCAAGCGGCCACTGCTCAGCGTTCATTTGGTTATGTTGGAGTAGGGGGTTGGAATATACAATTCCCTGTAAAGAAAACCGTTATCCCGGCGAAGGCCGGGATCCATCGTGCCGGAAAACAATGGGTTGTCGTGTTGATAAATGGACCCCGGCCTTCGCCGGGGTGACGATTGGGAGATATTGAGTGGATATCCTGACAACCGTTTTTGTGTTCGTTCTGGTCTGGTGGCTGGTGATTTTCACCGTCTTGCCCTGGGGTAACAAGGCGCTCGACAATCCGCAGACGGGCCATGCGGCCTCGGCCCCTGCCAATCCGCGCCTCAAGAAAAAATTGTTCTGGACGACGGTGATTTCTTTCATTCTGACCGCTATATTATGGGGGATGGCCCAATATGGCGGCTGGTCTTTCGGGGAGTTGGTGCGCAGATGGTCAAAAGAATAATTCTGGCATTCATGTTTCTGTTTCCCGGTGTCTCCTATGCCGAGGACGCGGTTGCGGACAAGTCGACGGTCGCCGTGACCCAGATTTGCCGTCAGCTGACCGCGCACAAGCCCGATGACGATGTGGCATACAAGCCCGGCACCGATCAATTCGGGCGTGAAATTGTGCCCGCCGATCTCGACGGCGGCAGCCCGCCGATTGAAATTCCGGAATCCGTTCTGGTGACGATCACGCTCGATCAGGCGCAGATTCTGGGCGTGCCGCCGCCGGCACCGTTCAATCCGGAGGCCTATATCGGCGAGGTGCTGGTGCGCCCGTCCGACGGATCGGTGTTTTTCAACGGCAAACGCCTCTCCAGCGCCCAGATTCAGGCGCTTTGCGACGAAGAAAACCCCTGATTTCAAGTCTTTCTTAAATTTTGACGGGCAGGATGAAGCTTATGCGCCGTTCGTTATTCCCGAACCCTTTTCGCTTTATCATCCTGATTGTGGTGGTGCTGTTCCTGTTGCAGGGATTGCCGCATTGGATGAGCGGCGGCACCGGTTTGCGCTCAACTCCGGCTTCCGTCCCTTCCTATGCACCGCCCGCCGCCAGCCCATTCAATTTTATGGGGCTTTGGGAAACGATCCTGCCGATTCTGACGATAGTCGGATTGCTTTTTCTGGGGCGTATCTGGTTCCTGCTGGAAAAGATCGCCTCCCGCCTCGAACGCAACAAGCTCGATATCAATCTAAACGTGAGACGAGATTAACCATTCTGCCGACTTGACAGGATGCCGATATGCCCGAGAATGCACGGGTTGAAAGGTGTCCCATGCGTCAAAGCCAGTTTTTTCTTAAAACCGCCAAGGAAGTCAGCCAGCAGGAAGTCAGTATCAACGCGCAATTATTGCTGCGTGGCGGCTTCGTGAACCAGTTGATGGCAGGGGTGTATTCCTATTTGCCTTTGGGTTTGCGCGTTCTGACGAAGATTGAAAACATCGTCCGCGAGGAAATGAACAAAATCGGCGGTCAGGAAATCCTGATGCCTGCGCTGCAACCACGCGAGATTTGGGAT
>CBFGSX010000131.1:0-1924 GCA_965651535.1 uncultured Alphaproteobacteria bacterium
ATTGCTTGCTCAGCTCCTGAACGAATTGCGGCGCCGGCTGCAACGACATACAGGCGGCCAGCAGGGCCGGGACGGCAAGCGTCAAAAATAAATGGCGTAGTTTCATGGAATGCCTCCGGGTTGAGATGAAATGTGCTGGTGGAGTCCTAGCCCTTTTTGCTGTATGAGTCGAGTCTTCGACCCGATTCCATAACCCGACAACCATGCCCAAGAAAACATTACGACAAACACTCCGCCAGGAGATTCAGGATTTTCAAACCGCCCACGGAAACGCGGCGGATGCTGTTATCACACGTCTTTTTTTTGAAACCCAGCATCTTATGCCGCAAAGCGTCGTCGGCGGCTATATGGCGCTCAAAGGCGAAGTTTCCGGAAAAAATATTTTCAGCCGCCTAAGCGCGCAAGGACATATTACCTGCCTGCCCGTTATTGTCGCGCGCGACCAGCCCATGATTTTCCGCCTGTACCGCGCCGGCGATTCGACGCGGCGCGGCGCGATGGGACAACAGGAACCCCTTCCCCATATGCAAGAAGTTTTGCCGGATATTCTGGTGATCCCGATGCTGGGATTTACGCGTCAGGGTTACCGTCTGGGCTATGGCAGCGGATTTTACGACCGCACTTTGCCTGCCTTGCGCACGATCAAGCCTGTTAAAACCATCGGGCTTGCGTATAGTATCCAGGAACTGCCCGAGCTGCCCGTCGAGCCGCACGACATTCCGCTCGACATTATCATCACCGAAAAAGAAGTGATAAAAGTCAGATGAAAATTTTAATGATCGGCGATATTTACGGACGCACCGGACGCGACGCGGTGGAGAAACACCTGCCCGTCCTGCGCGCCGAGCACAAACCCGATCTGGTCATTGCCAATTGCGACAACGCCGCGCATGGCGCGGGGGTGACGCTGGCTCTGGCCAAGGAACTCTATGGGATGGGCATTGATCTTCTAATCGGAGGCGATCATGTCTGGGCGCAACGCGACCTGTTACCACATCTGGATCGTGAGCCTTTTGTTTTGCGTCCTTTGAATTTTCCTGAAGGGACGCCCGGGCGCGGTGCGCACGTCGTCAAAGCCAAAAACGATAAAGAGGTTCTTGTGCTACACGCGCTGGGACGTGTTTTCGACGATGACCTAACAGACAACCCGTTCCACGCCATCGACAAGATTCTACAGAAATACGAGCTGGGCAAAAACATTGCCGCGATTGTTTTGGACATCCATGCCGAAGCGACCTCCGAGAAAAATGCGATGGGGCTGTTTCTCGACGGGCGCGTCTCAGCCGTGGTCGGCACGCATACCCATATCCCGACGGCGGATGCGCGCATCCTGAAAAACGGCACGGCCTATATGACCGATCTGGGCATGACGGGCGACTATGACAGCGTTATTGGCGCAGAGAAAACCGTTCCTCTCAATTTTTTCAAAACAGGTTTGAAATTCGAGCGCTTCAAGCCCGCCGAAGGCGAGGCCACGTTATGCGGCGCGATCATTGACATCGACGACAAGACGGGGCTGGCAAACGCCATCACCCCCGTGCGCAAGGGCGGTATCCTAGGCCTCTAGCGCCTTGGCGCAGGCTTTTTCCAGACCGCTCAGGATTTCCACGCGGTCGCGCTCGATGATGGCGCGCGGCCCCTGATCGAGCGCTATTTTCAGCGTCTTGAGATGCAAGCCGACGATCTCGATATTCAAGGCCGAAAAATTTTTGATCGCGTCGCAAAAATTCACCAGACTTTCCGCCACCGCCGAAACAAGGGGAAACTGGAACATCTGACCGTTGACGCGGATCTCGTGCGCCGAAGCCTTGATCCGCAAGACCAGATCGGGCGACATCCCCTTGGCGCGCATCTCTTCCAGAATGGCGTTCAGCTTGTCCATATCGTGCTTGGCCGCGCTGGGGAAAATCTCGGCCGCATCCTG
>CBFGSX010000132.1:0-1891 GCA_965651535.1 uncultured Alphaproteobacteria bacterium
TAGAACAATCGAATAAACTGGGGGTCTCGAGCGTCCTGTTCAAGCCGGTGAAAAAAGACCGCCTGATCTCGATGGTGCAGAGAACCTTGCAAAGAACGGGGTAACAAGAATTGAAGGCCTTTGACCGCGCCTGTTTCCGACCTGTCCTGACGGCTCTTGTGCTGTTGGGCGCGTTGCCGTTTGCGGCATCCTGCTCCACCTGGGTCGATGATATGCCCCAGGCCAGCTTTCCCGCCCCGGAAAAAGCCGGAAAGAAAATGGCGGCGGTGAACCGTTTGCGCGACAACCCGGTCGTCTATGTGAAGCTGGACGAGGATATTCTGCGTCCGGTGAAACAGGGTGTGGATGAACCGCTGCCCGACGATCCCGTCGGCCCGTTCGAGCTGCGCGAGGAAAGCCTCGCTTCGGCGCTGGAGCTGGTGATGGGCGATCGCAAAATTCCGATGGCGTTCCAGACGGGGGCGGCGATGACGCGTACCCTGACCATGACCGGCCTCGAAGGGCCTCTGGATCAGGTAATCGACAAATTATGCGCGTTGGCGGATTTATATTGCTCGTATGAAAAAGGTGTGCTGGTCATCAAGGACACGGAAAACTTCACCGTATCGCTGCCGCCTTTCGTAACCGATAATTACACGCCGTTCCTCACGGGGCTGCGGTCGATCACGGGCGGCCAGACCTATGTGGACACGGTGACGCATTCGCTGGTTTATACCGCGACCCACCGCAGCCACGAGCGCGCCCGCGCCTATTTCGATCGTTTGCGCGCCAGCACGGCGATGGTTGTCTACGAGATTCAAATCTGGGAAGTCCAGCTCAACGACGGCAACGAGACGGGGATCGACTGGGATAATTTTACGGCCAGCGCCGGCAATTTCGATTTCAGCCTTTCGCGGGACGGGGATCCGAATATCTCGGGCGCGGTCGGCGCGGGCATCCAGTTTACCGGCAACCGCGTTTCCGTCGATGCGGTGCTGAGCTTCCTGCGCACGCAAGGGGCGGTGAAAACCGTATCCCAGCCGACCTTGACGGTTCTGTCGGGATCCGAGGCGCGGCTGCGCGTCGGCAACAGCCAGGATTACGTTTCCGAGATCACGCGTACGGTCGGCGTGTCCTCTGCCGACAACGTGTCGATTACAACCGAACAGCTGGAAACCGGTTTGACCTTTGAAATCAAGAGCGCATGGGATAGTGGGACGGTTTACGGCGACGTGCGGATCAATTTGCAGAACCTGATCGACATGGAAGCGCTGGATGTCGGCGGCACCAGCATCCAGCTGCCTTTCACCAGCGACCGCCAGCTGGAGACGAAGCTGCGCGTGCGTCCCGGCGACGCGGTGATCATCGGCGGGATCGTCGAGGATCGTAGCGAGCTGCGCCAACAGGGGCCGCCCGGTTATCTGGCGCCGTTGTTCACGACCTATAAAAACAAGGCGGCCCGCAGCAGCGAGCTGGTCTTTATGTTGCGGCCGCGTGTTGTGGTCTATACGGACAACCTGCCCGAAGGCGGTCGCCTGATTTCCGGCGATGCCATGGTGATGGAGCCCAAGCGCAGCCAGAACACGCCCAAGGAACTTTCCCGCATGGCCCGCCCCACCACGCTTCCTGATGCGGCAGCAGAGCCTGTTATGCTGACCCCGCCGCCTTTGTCCGGCTATCTGGACGATCTGCCGGCGGATGCCATCGCACCCTCTCCATAATTCTCCTTTTCTTTGAAGTTTATTAAGTCTTTGCCCGGTAAAAAGGGTGTAGGATACGGATAACTGACTCAAGGATTGAGGTTTTCATGAGGGGGACAACTCTCGCAACAATCCGGACTTTGGCGCTTGCAGCCGTGATGCTGTGGCCGCTTTCGGGCTTTGCGCAATACAGCGCTTTCGACGATCCGCCG
>CBFGSX010000133.1:0-1886 GCA_965651535.1 uncultured Alphaproteobacteria bacterium
CTGATTTCCCCCTTGACTTACCTTGGGTGATACGCCATAAAAAGGGCCGTTTTTCAGGAACCGGGACAAGCCCTGATTCCAAAAAACTGGCGTGAGTTCGTAGCTCAATCGGTAGAGCAACTGACTTTTAATCAGTAGGTCGTGGGTTCAAGTCCCACCGAACTCACCATTTTTCCTTTGTCCGGCCTTCCTTTTCCCTCTTCCGCCGTGGCGTAAAGATTGTAAACTGCGGCCCCATGACACCCCCGAAATTCACCATCCTCCAGGTTATTCCCTCGCTCCAGTCGGGCGGAGCGGAACAGTCCTGCATCGACGTCACGGCCGCCATCGTGCGGGCGGGCGGTAGGGCGCTGGTGGCGACCTCGGGCGGCCGCTGGACGGCGGAGATCATCCGCGCGGGCGGCACCGTCATCCAGATGCCGATGATGAGCAAGAATCCCGTGACCCTGTGGCGCAATGCCGCGCGGCTGGAAAAAATCATCCGCCAGCACGGGGTGGACGTCGTGCACGCGCGCAGCCGCGCCCCGGCATGGAGTGCCTATTGGGCGGCGGAAAGAACCGGCGTACCGTTCATGACGACATTCCACGCGGCTTATAAGTTCGACAGCCGCTTCAAGCACAAATACAACAGCGTCATGGCCAAGGGCCGCCGCATCATCGCCATCTCGCAATTCATCGCCCAGCATATCCTGGATCATTATGATGTGAATCCGGCGCATATCCGCGTGATCTATCGCGGCACGCCGATGGAGAAATTCCATCCGAACATGATTCAGCCCGAGCGCCTGATCAAACTGGCGCGCGAATGGCGCATCCCTGACGACAAGCATCTGATCCTCATGCCCAGCCGTCTGACGCGTATCAAAGGGCATCACGTGCTGATCGAGGCTTTGGCCAAGATGAAACGCAAGGATGTGTTTTGCATCATTTGCGGCGCGGTGCCCGAGCGCGACCACTATGAAGAAGAGCTGATGGCGCTGATCGTCAAGAACAAGCTGACCCATCAGGTGCGGATTGTCGGCATCTGTCAGGATATGCCGGCGGCGATGCGCCTGGCGCAGCTTGTCGTGGCGCCGTCTCTGGTGCCCGAGGGCTTTGGCCGCATTCCCGTCGAGGCTCAGGCCATGGGCACGCCCTGCGTCGCCAGTGCCATCGGCGGGCATAACGAGATCGTCGTCGACGGCGAGACGGGTTGGCTGGTGCCGCCCGACGATGCCGATGCCATGGCTGCGGCAATGAACAAGGCGCTGGACATGACCGATATCGAGCGCACGACGCTGGCGACCAAGGCGATGAATTTCGTCTCGCAGCATTTCACTCGCGAGCAGATGACGGCGCAGACTTTGGCCGTTTACGACGAGCTGCTCGGCGAAGCCCAGAGCAAGAAAAGAAAGCGCGCGGCCTGATTACTTCTTCAAAGCGGCGAGAGCGGCAAAAGGATTGTGGCCGGTCGGTTTTTTCGGCGCTTCCGGCGCGGCGTTTTTCTCAGGCTTTTTCTTGCCGTTGAATTTTTTACCCGGTTTTTTGAAATCCTTTTTCGGCGCGGACTCAAGGCGCGGCGGCTTGCGCTTGACGTGATAAAAGCGCTCGGTCTTGGCTTCCTCGCCTTCGCCCGTCGTCACTTCGTCAAAGCGGAACCCCAGATCATGCAGGATGAATTGGATCGTCTCGACGCCGACGCCGACGGTGGAGGCCAGCGCGGGATCGAATTTATATTTGCCTTCGATTGCGCCGTCGAATACGGCGGAGTTGACGCGATCGACCATGTCGACGCGCACGCAGGTCTTGCCGAAAACGGGAAAACCCATTGCCAGATAGAAATCGCGGTCGCCGCGCTCGGGGCAGGGCATCGAGACGTTGCCCTGTTGCGGCAGGGGCGATTTATC
>CBFGSX010000134.1:0-1806 GCA_965651535.1 uncultured Alphaproteobacteria bacterium
CGGGGCAAATCCTCTGGCAGGGCGTCGATCTTGTCAGCAAATCCGAAGACGCCATGCAGCACATCCGCGGCAACGACATTGCCATGATCTTTCAAGAGCCGATGACCGCGCTCAACCCGCTGCACACCATCGAAAAACAAATCAGCGAAGTCTTGTTCATTCACAAAAAAATGACCAAAACGCAAGCGCGCCAACGCGTGCTGGAATTGCTCGATCTAGTGGAACTAGAGGGGCTGCACAGCCGCCTTGACGCGTATCCGCATCAATTATCCGGCGGGCAGCGCCAACGCGTGATGATCGCCATGGCGCTGGCCAACGAACCGAAATTGCTGATCGCGGACGAGCCTACTACGGCGCTCGATGTCACGGTGCAAGCCGAGATTTTGAAACTGCTCAAAGACCTCCAGAAAAAAATGGGCATGGCGGTGCTGCTTATCAGCCACGATCTGGGCGTGGTTCGGCACATGGCGCACCGCATCGGCGTGATGCAAAACGGCGCGCTGGTCGAATTCGGCGAGACGGAAAAAATCTTCTCTGCGCCGCAACACGCCTATACGAAAAAACTTCTGGCCTCGAAACCGTCGGGGCAGGCCGCACCGATTGCGTCCGATGCGGCGGAAATCCTCAGGGTCGAGAATGTCTCGATTATCTTTGATAAAAAATTCCACGCCGTCAAATCGGCCAATCTGAATATCCGCCGCGGCGAGACGCTGGGCATTGTCGGCGAAAGCGGCTCGGGCAAGACGACGCTGGCGCTGGCGATTTTAAAACTGGTGTCCAGCCAGGGCCGCATCGTCTATCAAGGCAAAAATTTGAACGAGCTGAATGCCGCGCAGATCCGGCCCCTGCGCAAGGAATTGCAGATCGTGTTCCAAGACCCATTTGGGTCGCTGTCGCCGCGTATGTCGGTCGAGGCGATCATCGAGGAGGGGTTGAAAATCCACGAGCCGGAGCTTTCCCGTGCCGCGCGCGAAGCCCGCGTCATCGACACGCTGAGGGATGTGCAGCTTGACCCCGAGACGCGCCACCGTTACCCGCACGAGTTTTCCGGCGGCCAGCGTCAGCGTATCGCGCTGGCCCGCGCACTGATTTTACAGCCGGAATTGCTGGTGCTGGACGAGCCGACCTCGGCCTTGGATGTTTCCGTGCAGGCGCAGGTGATCGACCTGCTGCGCGGTCTCCAGCAGCGGCATAATCTGGCTTTTCTGTTCATCAGCCACGATTTGCGCGTGATCCGGGCGCTGTCCCATCGAATCGTCGTCATGAAACAGGGCGAAATCGTCGAAGAAGGCGAGGCGCAGGCTCTATTCGATGCGCCAAAACACAATTATACCAAGATGTTATTGGCTTCCGTTGTCGCCTAGCGTTTAACATAAATTAACAAAAATTCGGGTATACTTTACATATCTGTAAAGGAGTCCGCCATGATCCCCGTCCTCAGCTTTCAGGAAGCCGTAATGGAATTGAAAGGCCTGTTGCAAGGCTTTGACAAGGCCACCCTGATTTCCCTCGGTTATGCCACTTATCTCTATGTGATAATGGACGCCGGCAACGCCCGCGCCCGTGCGCGCCGCCGCTATCATTGATCGAAATTCCTCTGTGTCATCTCCGTGAAAACGGGGATCCGGCGGCATGAAACCCGCGATTCTAACTGGATCCCCGCTTACGCGGGAATGACGGCTTTTCAAAACTTAGCTCTTGCCTAAATGGGCCGCTTTCGGTAAAAACACGGCTCGAACGTTTTATGTTCCGTTGGGGCGTCGCCAAGCGGTAAGGCACCGGTTTTTGGTACCGGCATTCCCAGGT
>CBFGSX010000135.1:0-1803 GCA_965651535.1 uncultured Alphaproteobacteria bacterium
TCACAAGCGGCGACCAGATAAGCGGCGCTTGACCCATGCCATCGTTCAGCGGCGGAAACCAGTCTTCCGGCACAGGGCAGGAATCCGGCACGGGTGGATCTTGCGGCACCGGCACCGGATCATCATAGGGTTCCGGTGGAAGCGGCACGGGCGTTTCGCCCGGCGCCCAATGCGGGCCATCGCGGCCGTCCTGTGTCGGCGTGGGTAAACCAGCATATTGTAAAGCGCCGTCAACAGCAGAGTTACTATTGCGACCCAAGGTGTATGGAACTTCGGAGCCTTTGATATAGTCCATGGCTTCAACAATTTTTGCCCACTCGACAGACAAATCGCTTCCCGTGGCGATGGGCTCTGAAGGATGATATCCTTCTTGAGGATCAATGTAGTCATAGGTATTCGGCAAGTATTCCCCGTATATCGTGTCAACCAAACCAAGTGGATGAGTTGGTCCAATGGCAGTGAGGCCTTGTGTCTTAGCTGTAGTTCCACCACGAGCGTAATATTCTGTTCCATTGCTGTCGGTATAAATGATGTACTTGTGGTACATTTTAATACTTGGGTCATCTGCGCTGCTAATACCCGTATATTTATATCGCACTTCGATGGTTTCGTCGGCCATTTTATCCTCCCAAGTTGATCAAACTTAAAGCCCGTCAGAGCCAATTATCGCGATTACACGATCCACACGGCCATCCTTCATATACACGTAAGTTTTATAGGTTATGTACCGATAGAGATGTAGAAATGTATTTTTACGCGATCCTATGATTTGTTCATCGTAAGGTGGCCCCAGTCGCTTTTTGTTGGGATTGTAATCGCTCCCCTTAATCACATTAAAAAATCCATTGTTAAGTGTTTTAATCACACTCTCTCGATCATTTCCATTTGCCTCAAAATATCTTTTTACGATCACGCTGACATCGGCTCCCATACTGTTTTTCTTTTCGCTGATTTCCATCGCACTCTTGAAAATCCCTACAAAATCCTTGTCCGCAATCAGCCTCTGGATTTTCGCTTCTTTTTCTTCGGCCGTGAGGCTCCGGCCCGATGTCGCGCATCCGCCAAGAGCAAAAATCACGAACAACGCCAATGCCAAAGCGAACGATGTTTTTCCAAACATTTTCCATCTCCCGACGGCTCAGTTTTTTTGACCCAAACATGCGGCAGTCATGCTGTCAAGAAAATTTTCTGTTGCTGATTTTCATATCCGCATCCTATCGCGAGACATCTTTCTTTTACATCCTCGCGTAGGCCCGGCCGTTTACGCTTCTTCATGGGCGGCGGGCAGATAATGGAACCGGAGAAAACCGCCATGACAGACCGCACGCCGCCCGAAACGACCCTGCCCGCGCAGCAACAGAAATTGCTGGCGCTGGGCCAGCTTGCGGGCGGCATGGCGCATGACTTCAATAATATATTGTCGATCATCGAGGGCTATGCGCGGATGCTGCAACGGCATCTGGCGGAGGATGCGGTTGCCGTTGAAAAACTGAACCATATCCAGATGGCGACAAAGCGCGGCGCGGGGCTGACCAAACAGCTTCTCAGCTTTGGCCGGCAGACGATCCGCCCCGACCAGCCTTGCGATCTGGTCGCGGCCTTGCGCGAGAACGCGGTGCTGTTACGCCCGCTTTTGAACGGCCGCGTCCGGCTGTCAATCGTAGCGCCGGAAACGCCTGTGCCGGTGGCCTGCGACGCCGACACGATTGGACAGATTTTGATCAACATGGCCGCCAATGCGCGCGACGCCATCGAGGAAGAAGGGAATTTGTATCTTGAAGTCACTCCCGTCGGCGACAAGGC
>CBFGSX010000136.1:0-1762 GCA_965651535.1 uncultured Alphaproteobacteria bacterium
CGACGAAGGCCTCGACACGCTGGTCCGCTCCCTGCCTTTCGACCAGAACGCCTTTGCATCGCTGGTCGATTTTGTCCGGGCGACCCGCGGACAGGAAGTCTCGGTTTCTGGCAGCAGCAAAGCGACGGGCAAGATCATGACGCTGACGCCGATAACGTCGCGCGCACCGGACGGCAGCATGATGACGCAGCATCTTCTGACGCTGGTCAATGAAAACGGGCTGCAACAGGTCGTCCTCGAACAGGTGGCCACGCTGAAATACGCCGATGCGAAGCTCAACGAGGCCATGACGCGCGCGCTGCGCGGCTTTGCGGCGCAAACGAACGAAGACAGCCGCGCCATCGCCGTCAATCTGCATGGCGGCGGCAAGCGCCATGTCGCCCTTTCCTATACGATCGAAGCGCCGGTGTGGAAGGTCGCCTATCGCCTGCGCCTTGCCGACAAGGACAAAAAAGACGACAAGGGTTTCCTGCAAGGCTGGGCCATTGTCGAGAACACCTCGCCGACCGATTGGAAAAACGTCGCGCTGACCCTCACCTCGGGCAGCCCGGTGACCTACCAGCAGGCGCTCTACCCCAGCTATTTCGTGCAGCGCCCCGTGCTGCCTTTGCCCATTCCGAACACCGTCGCCCCGCGTCTGGATCGCGGCGTGATGCGCGAGGCCGCAGAACCCGTCATGGCCAAAGCCATGCGCAGTATGGCCGCCGCTCCCGCGCCGATGGCGATGGACATGGCCGCATCCTCTGAAAGCATGGCCTATGGCGGCGCGGCGGGCGCATCCTTTGCGGGCGTGCAAAATCTTGCCGCCGCCGAAGCCCTGACCGCGCAACAAAGATTCTCCTTCCCCGGCAAAGTCTCGGTGGCCGCCGGAGAATCTTTGATGATGCCCTTTATCGCCAGCGAGATTTCCGGCGAGACGCTTTATCTGTATCAGCCCGACACGAATGCCGAGCACCCTTATGCCTCCGTTGCGGTGAAAAACACGCACGATTACGCGTTGCCGCCGGGGATCGTGACCTTGTATCAATCCTCGCAATATGCGGGCGATGCGAATATCGCCGCCGTGCCCGCGGGCGAGGAACGGCTTGTGCCCTTTGCGCTGGATCAGGAAACGCAGATTTCGCGCGAGACGACGCATCAGCCGAACATCTCGAAAATCGCCGCCGCGCGCGGCGTGTTGACGCTCAACTCGGTGCAGCAGCAGAAAAGCACATACCGCATCAAGGCTCCCGCCAAAGAAGCACGCACCATCGTGATCGAGGAACCGAAAATGGCCGGATGGCGTTTGGTGCGCCCCGAAGCGAAAACCGTGGACGAGACCTCGACCCATTACCGCATTACCAAGAATGTGGCGGCGGGCGAAACCGCGACGCTGGAAACGGTCATGGACTACATCCAGAAACAGGAAATCCGCATGGCCCATCTCGATGCCGACACGCTGCTGCGTTATACGGCGATGGGCGGCGAGATTCCAAAAGAAGCCGTGGCACAACTGCGCGCGCTGGCCGAGAAACGGCGCGCGGTGGACGAGATCGACCGCCGCATGGCCGATAACGAAACGCAGCGCCAGGCTTTGTTTGCCGACCAGAAACGCCTGCGCGAGAATCTCAAGGCGACGCCCGACGGCTCCGATTTGTCCAAGCGTTACCTGAAGACACTCGAGGAACAGGAAAACACGCTGGCCTCTCTTGCAAAAAACACCGAGAACCTGATGAAGGACCGCGCCAAATCCTGGGCCGAGTTCACCGCCGCCGTGGAAAAA
>CBFGSX010000137.1:0-1613 GCA_965651535.1 uncultured Alphaproteobacteria bacterium
TAGGAAACTTTTCCTTGCCTTTGCGGGATGAATCCCTATATAATGCTCCGTTTTTCATTTTCGGATTCGGGGCTTTGGTATGTCGCTCGACAAGCTGATTGTGCGCGGGGCACGCGCACATAATCTTAAAAACATCACGGTGGAAATGCCGCGCGACAAATTGGTGGTCATCACCGGATTGTCGGGTTCGGGCAAATCCAGCTTGGCATTTGACACGATCTATGCCGAGGGCCAGCGCCGTTACGTTGAATCCCTCTCGGCCTATGCGCGCCAGTTTCTGGACATGATGCAAAAACCGGATGTCGACAGCATCGAGGGTTTAAGCCCCGCCATTTCCATCGAGCAGAAAACCACGTCGAAAAATCCGCGCTCGACCGTCGGCACGGTGACCGAGATTTACGACTATATGCGTCTGTTATGGGCGCGGATCGGCGTGCCGTATTCGCCCGCCACGGGTCTGCCGATTACCGCGCAAACCACCAGCCAGATGGTCGACCGCATCATGGCCATGCCCGAGGAAACCAAGCTGATGATTTTGGCCCCCGTCGTGCGCGGGCGCAAAGGCGAATACAAGCGCGAAATGCTGGAATGGCGCAAAAAGGGTTTTCAACGCATTCGCGTCAACGGCAAGTTTTACGAACTGGAAAATGCGCCGCAACTCGACAAACAGATCAAGCACGATATCGAGATCGTCGTCGACCGCCTCAAAGTGCGCGCCGATGCCGAGCCGCGTTTTTTTGAATCCGTCGAAGCGGCTTTGCATCTGTCGGACGGTCTGGTGACGATCGAGGACATGGATACCAACGAAAAGACAGTGATGTCGTCGAAATTCGCCTGTCCGGTTTCCGGTTTCACCATCGAGGAAATTGAACCCCGGCTGTTTTCCTTCAACTCGCCTTTCGGCGCGTGCCCGTCCTGCGACGGTCTGGGCGTGAAGGAAAAATTTACCGAGGAACTGGTCGTCCCCAATCACAAATTGTCGCTGCGGCAAGGAACCATCGCCGCATGGTCGGACGCGCCTTATTATATGCAGACGCTGGAGTCGCTGGCGCGGCATTTGAACATTTCCATGACAATGCCGTGGGAAGAAATCCCCGCCGTCAAACAAAAAGCCTTGCTGCACGGCACGTCGGATGCGGTGAAAATCGCGTGGGATGACGGCGTGCGCCGTTACGAAGCCAAGCGTCCCTTCGAAGGCATCATTCCCAATCTCGAGCGCCGCTACCGCGAAAGCACGAGCCACAAGGTGCGCGACGATTTGCGCCGTTTTCTATCCGAGGAAAATTGTGCGTCCTGCGGCGGGGCGCGTTTGCGTGCCGAAGCGCTGGCGGTGAAAATCGCGGGGCAGCATATCGGCCAGGCGGGGGATTATTCCATCGCCGAAGCGGTGGAATGGTTTTCGAAGCTGCCCAAAAAACTGACGAAGAAAGAAAACGAAATCGCCGCCAAGATTTTGAAGGAAATCACCGAGCGCCTTTATTTCCTGAACAATGTCGGATTGTCCTATTTGTCGCTTAACCGCAAATCCGGCACGTTGTCGGGCGGTGAATCGCAACGCATTCGTCTGGCGTCGCAAATCGGCTCGGGGCTGACGGGCGTTTTGTATGTGCTGG
>CBFGSX010000138.1:0-1585 GCA_965651535.1 uncultured Alphaproteobacteria bacterium
CATGCTTCCCGAGACGCAAGCCCATATCGACGAGATCGAGCAGGCCATCCGCCTGCTAAGGGGGCATCTTTGACTGGGACAAGGCCCTCAAACGCCTGGACGAGCTGAACGCCAAGGCTGAAGACCCGACATTGTGGAACGACCCCAAAAACGCGCAGGAAGCCATGCGCGAACGCACCCATCTGGGCCATGCCATCGAAGGGGTCAAGGAACTTGAAACCGAGCTGGCCAACCATATCGGCATGATCGAGATGGGCGAGGCCGAAAACGAGCCGTCCATTGTCGCCGAAGCGCAACAAGCGCTCGCTGTTCTAGCCAAGGATTCCAAGAAAAAAGAGATGGAAATTTTACTCGGCGGACAATTCGACGCGGGCGACACCTTTGTCGAGATCAATGCCGGGGCGGGCGGCACCGAGGCGCAGGATTGGGCCGAGATGCTGCTCAGGATGTATATGCGCTGGGGCGAGCGCAAGGGCTACAAGGTCGAATTGCAACATCGTATGGACGGCGACGGTGCGGGCATCAAGAATGCCATCCTTCTCATCAAGGGTAAGAACGCCTATGGCTTTTTGCGCGTGGAAAACGGCGTGCATCGTCTGGTGCGCATTTCGCCTTTCGACAGCAACGCCAAGCGCCATACCAGCTTTTCTTCTGTCACGGTATCGCCGGTCATCGACGACCATGTCGAGATCGATCTGCAGGAAAAAGACATCCGCGTCGACACCTATCGCGCCTCTGGTGCGGGCGGGCAACACGTCAACAAAACGGACAGTGCCGTGCGCATGACGCACATCCCGACGGGCGTCGTCGTCGCCTGCCAGAGCGAGCGCTCGCAGCACAAGAACCGCGAGATGGCGATGAAAATGCTGCGCGCGAAACTCTATGAATTGGAACGCCAGAAAAAAGAAGCCGAGAAAGCGGCCGCCGCCGGCGCGAAGATGACGATCGGCTGGGGCCACCAGATCCGATCCTATGTTCTGCACCCGTATCAGATGGTCAAAGATTTGCGCACGGGCCTCAAAACCGCCGACACGCAAGGCGTGCTCGACGGCGATCTGGACGAATTCATCTATACGACTTTGACCGGCAAGATCATCGGCGATGTCGAGGATGAGGATTAGAGAAGTAAACAGCGTCCGCAATAACGGAAACCTTCGTGCCCTTCGTGGTTATTTTTTTGAATCACCTCTCCCCTTGCGGGAGAGGTCGGCCGCGCGATAGCGTGGTCGGGAGAGGGGGCATGAACAAGAAACCCTATATCGCACAAAAGCGTGCCGTGGCCTTGCGGAACAGCCAGACGGATGCCGAAAAAATCGTCTGGTCTTTCGTGCGCGCGCACAAGATCGGGCTGAAATTCAAGCGGCAACAACCCATCGACCGCTATATCGTCGATTTCGTCTGTTTTGAAAAAAGACTGATTATCGAGATCGATGGCGGGCAGCATACGGTTGAAAAAGACAAAACCCGCACCGAATATCTCGAACGAAACGGATTTACGATTCTGCGTTTTTGGAACAATGAGGTCATCGAAAACAAAGAGGGCGTTTACCACACCATCGAGCAGGCTTTGAAAGCCCCCTCTCCC